>JAILAF010000055.1 GCA_024681775.1 Lachnospiraceae bacterium | reverse complement strand
GTTCCGTCTATATTTGAATAGCCAACGTTGCAAGTGTTTTGGCATCTGCAACGTTAGCTCTCTTAATCATATATCTTCGTCACCAAATCATCCTTTAAGCGAAATCTGTTAATCAATCATCTGAAAATGTCTCATGGCATCCTCAATCGCCTTAACCTTCTCTTCAGGGCATTCCGGTTGCTTGCTATCCGCAGACTTCGCCTTGTTATAGTTCTCCCGCTCGATGATCCCATGTATCTGCTTAACCTGAGCAATATTGAGATTCGAGACATGAAATCCATACTTCTCCTGAACCCAATCCTGGATCTCCTTGTATGTAGCCTTGGCTTCCGCACTTGTCAAATCCAGCTCGTCCATATCCACCTTAACCTCGATGTGATGCTTTGCCTCAGAAAGTTTGGACAAAAGTGCGACCGTCTCCACATGCACCGTATGTGGGAACATGTCCACAGGACAGACTTTCCGCAGGCGGTAGCCGCCCTCAGTAAGGAGGGCCAGGTCGCGGGCCAGGGTGGCGCTGTCGCAGCTGACATAGACAATGCGGTCGGGATGCATCTCCAGCATGGTACGGATGCATGCGGCGTCGCATCCCTTCCGGGGAGGATCCACCACGATGACGTCTGGGTGAAGGAGATCGGAGGAACCGGATCCGTTACTTCTGTTGACGGAAGTGTCGTTTTTAAGGGTCCGGCCTGTCGCCTCTGCGTCTGTGGCTTCGCTGCCGGGAGCGGGCAGTTTTCCTTCGTAGAAGGCGGGGAGCACTTCCTCTGCGGCACCTACGTAGAACATAGCATTTTCTATACCGTTCAGGGTCGCATTTACTCTGGCATTGTCGATGGCCTGGGGGATGATCTCCACGCCGCAGACCAGAGCAGCCTTTCTGGCCAGGAAAAGGGAAATGGTGCCGATACCGCAATACAGATCCCATACGGTCTCCCTGCCGGTGAGAGCAGCATACTCCAGCGCCTTCTCGTAGAGGCGCCTTGTCTGGAAGGGATTCACCTGGAAAAAGGAGAGTGGAGAAATCCGGAAGCGGATATCTCCGATCAGGTCCGTAATGTATCCCTTTCCGTAGATCGCCTCGTAACTGTTCCCCATTATGACGTTTGTGTCGGAAGTGTTGGGAGAGTAACAGATACTGGTAACTCTCTTGGTGAATCCCCGCTCTGAGCGTTCCTCGTATGCCGTGAGCACACGGATGAGATCCTCAGAAGCAGGTACCTCTCGACCGTTGATCACGAGACATACCATGATCTCCCCGGTATAGAATCCCTCCCGGAGGAGAATGTGACGAAGGAGACCTTTACCGGTCTGTTCGTCGTAGGCGGGGACGTGATGTCTGTTCATCCATCCCAGGACGATCTCCAGAAGCGCATTGCTGCTCTCGGATCCGATGGTACACTCCTTTGCGGGGATGATGTTATGGGAATGCCCGGCATAGAATCCGGCGATCAGGTGCCCCTCTCTGTCGGTTCCCACAGGATACTGGGCTTTGTTGCGATAGTGCCAGGGAGTCTCCATACCGATGATGGGCTCCCACACACTGTTAAGGAGTTCCTCCGAAAAACCGCCGATGCGGCGCAGATTTCCGTAGACTTTCCGGTCCTTCAGTTCCAGCTGTTTTTCGTAGGAGAGCGCCTGGATCTGACAGCCGCCGCAGGAACGGTGTACGGGACATTTGGGCTCCATGCGAAAAGGAGAAGGTGTGATAACCTTCTCCAACCGTGCATACGCATAGTGTTTTTTTGCTTTCAGGACCTTTGCTTCGATGACATCTCCGGGCAGGGCGTCCTTCACAAAGAAGGTAAAGCCTTCCACATGTCCGATGCCCTCGCCGTCGATGCCCAGGTCCTCGATTTCCATCGTAAGGATGGTATTTTTTCTGTATTCCTGCATCAGAGATCTCCTAAGGTTGCGTGTACATTGGAATCAAACATCTTATTGAATCCGAGCCAGCCGTTGTTGCCGTAGTTTTTTTCAAGGAGCTCGCGGAAGATTTCCATTTTTGCATCGGTGTCATCCGCAAAGTTCAGTGCCACGGCCTCCACCAGCGCGGGAAGCTTGGGAGAGCCGTACTCGTATTTTCCATGGTGCGCCAGGATGCAATGCTGGAGCTGTTGCAGGAGTACGGGAGGAAAATCCGGGATCCGGGCAGCATACTCCGCGATCATCTGGGAGCCCATGACGATATGGCCCAGGAGCTGTCCCTCATCGGTGTAATCGTTCTCCGGGAAGGGAGAGAGTTCTTTCGTCTTTGCAATGTCGTGGCACATGGCCGCGGTGATGAGCAGATCGTATTTCAAAATGGGATAGGACTTGCAGTAAAAGCGGCAGAGATTCGTGACGCTTAAGGTATGCTCCATGAGACCTCCCACATAACCGTGATGAACGGTCTTGGCTGCGGAAGAGCGGCGGAAGCGGGAAATGAACTCCTGATCCTCCACAAAGATCATCTCCATGAGCTTATGGTAGTAAGGATTCTGGACAGACTCCACGATCTTCAGGACTTCCCTGTACATCTCGTCATTGTTCCGGGGGCTTACGGGGAGGTAATCCTCCGGCGCATATTCCCCCTCGGAGGCCTTGCGGACACGCTTCACGTTCAGCTGCAGAGAGCTGTTAAATACCACCACATCCCCGTTGATCTCGATGAAATCCAGTTTTTCGAAATCATCGATGCCGGGATCGTTGGGTTCCCAGACCTTGGCATCCACTGTTCCTGTCTTGTCCTGCAGGATCATGTTCAAGTAGGGTTTGCCGTTCTTGGTCACGGCGCTGGTCACATTTTTGCAGAGGTATACGCCTCTGACTCTGTCGGATTCATGAAAGTCGCTGATGTATTGCATGTAGCCTCCTAAGGTTTCTAGTCTCTGCTCTGTACGGTGAGCACCAGTTCGATGGGACGATATTCTCCCTGAACCGACCGTTGCACGATGAGGCGGGCCTCCTGGTCCGGCTCCAGTGCCTGAAGGAATGCGGCATAGTCTCCCATTCCTGTGACAACCGTGTCATTAAAGTGAGTGATCACATCTCCTGCCTGCAGGCCCGCGCTCATGGCAGGGGAATCCATTTCCACACTGATAACGCAGGCGCCATATGGAACGCCCATCTTCAGGCTCACCTCTCTGGTCACATCGATGCCTGTGATCCCGGAATAACGGAAAGATTCATCATTGGCCAATTTCTCAATCCTGGGCTTGAGCTCGGATATGCCGTACGCCGTGAGCAGGCTCTCCAACCCCTCGTTCCTGGCATCTGTCAGAATTCCGATGACCTGTCCCTGAAGATTAAAGAGAACGCCGCTGGAAGAAGCGCTGCCGATGATATCGGTCTGGAGCAGCTTCATGGAGACATCCGTGGCGGGCACGGACACAGGATTGGAATTGATGATGCCGTAGCCCACACTTCCGGAAGTGCCCAGGGGGCTCCCCAGAGCGACGACGGTACTGCCCACATACAGGTAGGTGGAATTTCCCAGCGGGGCAATGGGCAGGTCATTTCGCAGTGCCTCATCCAGGGTGTTCATCCGGATGGCCAAAATACCCAGTCCGGTTTCGGAATCCTGACGCTTGATCTCGGCTGCCGCCACACTGCCGCCGGAGAAGGTCACCTGAATGGATTCCGCTCCCACGACGGGACGCAGATCCGCCAGCACCAGAAGCTCGGAACCGTTCTCTGCCACCACGACGCCCGAGGTCTGCCTGCGCTTGATCTCCACCACATTCATCCAATCCACATCCGCAGTCTGGCCTTCCACTGTGACCACATATTTGGAGAGGGAGCGGGTGACTGCTGCCATGGCCATGTACATCTGGCGGTAGCTCCGGTCGTCATAGCGCACCTGGGAGAGGATCTTACGGACCTGCTCATCACTTAGCGGAAGCTCGATGTTTTCCATGGCCTCCTGGATTTCTTCCTCCGATTCCTGATTCAGTGCTGCCTCCTGCTGCATATACTCGGCCAGCATTTCCTCGGGAGATTTTTCCTCGGAGCCGGTATCTACGGGAAAGTGGACCTCATCCGTGGAAACCTCCACAGGCTCCGGACTGATCCAGCTCTTAAACAGGGGCTGCAGCACCAGGAAGGTGATACTGGCCACCAGGCCGAAGAGAAGTGCCATGACGGTGGTGATCAGTGTGCGCCTGGCGAGACGCGCCGTGTTGATGGGTCTTTTTTTCTTTTCCTCCGTAACAAATCCCTGCTCATTCCGGGGTTCGACGGGGCTGTCATTTTTCTTTTGCTTCATATTTTTCCGCACCCGGGCCGGCAAAATATCCGTTTCTGCACCCGGTCAGTCGTCCGATGGCCCGCAAAGAGCCGATTTTCAACAAATTCAGTATATCCAACCCGCTGAAAAAAGTAAAGAAAACCGGCTTTTTGTGCTATACTAGGGAGTATGAACGAAAAGACTCTGAGAATACTGGAATTTCATAAAGTGATCGCACTCCTCATGCAGGAGGCGGATTCCGAGCCGGGCAGAAAAATGTGCGCAGATCTCCTGCCTTCCGTGAACATGAAGGAGATTCAGCTGAGCCAGCAGCAGACTGCGGACGCTCTGACCCGCATTTTTCAGGAGAACAATCCTTCCTTCGGGGCCACCAGGGATTTCGGCTATGCCCTGCGCTCCCTGGAGGTGGGCAGCACGCTTACGGCGCCGGAGCTTCTGAAGCTGGCAGATTTCATGGACAATGCGGGCAGGATCCGGGACTACGGAAAACGGGAGAACGAGGATGATCCCGAGGACAGTCTGGACCCGTTTTTCGAAGGGCTCGCACCTCTGACCAGGCTTTCCGAGGAGATCCACAGGTGCATCATCGCGGAGGACGAGATCGCGGACGATGCCAGCCCCACCCTGCGTAACATCCGCAGATCCATGGCGCAGACGGGGGACAAGATCCACTCCCAGCTCCTGTCCATGGTAAACGGTTCCTACCGGACCTACCTGCAGGACGCCGTCATTACCATGCGGGACAATCGTTACTGCATCCCGGTAAAAGCGGAGTACAAGGGTCAGGTCCAGGGTATGGTCCACGACCAGTCCGCAACGGGATCTACCTTTTTCATTGAGCCTGCGGCAGTGGTATCGCTGAACAACCGGTTAAAGGAGCTGGAGCTGGAGGAGAAGCAGGAGATCGAAGTGATCCTGGCAGGCCTTTCCGCTTCCTGCGGCGAGCATGTGACGGAGCTTCGGGAAAACCAGCAGATCATGGTGAACCTGGACTTCATTTTTGCCAAGGCGAAGCTGGCACTGCATCAAAATGCCATCATGCCCCGGTACAACCGGAAGCTGTACTTTAACCTCTACAAGGCAAGACACCCTCTGCTGGATCCCGGAAAGGTGGTGCCCATCGACATCAGCCTGGGCAGAGAGTTTGACCTGCTGGTGGTGACGGGGCCCAATACCGGCGGTAAAACGGTATCCTTAAAGACCGTGGGGCTTTTGTCTCTCATGGGCCAGGCCGGATTGCACATTCCCGCTTCGGACCGGAGCGAGCTGTGCATCTTCAATGATATTTTTGCGGACATCGGTGATGAGCAGAGCATTGAGCAGAGCCTTTCCACCTTCTCTTCCCATATGGTAAATATCGTGGAGATCCTGAAAAGCGCGGACCGTTTTTCCCTGTGTCTCTTCGACGAGCTGGGTGCGGGAACAGATCCCACGGAAGGTGCGGCGCTGGCGGTTTCCATTCTGGACAGCCTTCATAAGAAGGGCATCCGCACCATGGCTACCACCCATTACAGTGAGCTGAAGCTCTACGCCCTCAGCACGGAAGGGGTGCAGAACGCATCCTGCGAGTTCGATGTGGAGACCCTGTCTCCTACCTATCGCCTGCTCATCGGCATTCCCGGAAAGAGTAATGCCTTCGCCATTTCCGGAAAGCTGGGGCTGCCGGAGGAGATCATCGGCGATGCAAAGGAACGGATCAGCTCGGAGCAGGAGAGCTTCGAAGATGTGATCGCGGATCTGGAGCAGAGCCGGATCACTGCGGAGAACGAGCGGCGGGAAATCGCAGAATACAAGGAGCGGATCCGGGAGCTGCAGGAACAGCTCCGGAAAAAGAACGAGAAGATCGATCAGGCCAAGGACAGGATCCTGCGGGAAGCCAACGAAAAAGCAAGAGAGATCCTGCAGGAAGCCAAGGATTCCGCAGATGCCTCCATCCGGGAGATCAACCGGATCTCAGCATCCGTAGACATGCGGGCGCTGGAGGAGGAGCGCAGCAAGCTCCGTGGCAAGATCGCGGAGAAAAATGAAAAGCTGTCCCTGGCACCTAAGAAAAAGAAAGAAGCAGCGCCGGCAAAGAAGATCGATCCCGCAAAGCTGAAAAAAGGCGACAGTGTCCGCATCGTCAGCATGGGATTAAACGGCACGGTCGCAACGCTTCCGGATGCAAAAGGGAATCTCTATGTGCTCTGCGGGATCCTGCGGACCCAGACCAATGTGTCGGATCTGATCCCGGTGGAGGAACAGGATACCGCTACCCAGGCCAAAAGTCAGGGAAGCGGCGCCGGCAAAATCCGTATGTCCAAGTCCTACTCCGTCTCCACGGAGCTGAATCTCCTGGGGCAGACGGTAGATGAAGCCATCTGTTCTCTGGAGAAATACCTGGATGATGCCTACATCGCCCACATTCCCATGGTGCGGATCGTTCACGGCAAAGGAACGGGGGCATTGCGGAAGGCAGTGCATGATTACCTGCGGAGGCAAAAAAACATCGAGAACTTCCGCCTGGGAGAATTCGGTGAAGGTGACGCCGGTGTCACAATCGTAACCTTCAGGTAAGCATAGGTCATTTAAAAGGGGGATTGTTTGAAAGAAATGAGTGGAAAGCAAAAGATCATGATCGTCGATGACGACAACAATATTGCGGAGCTCATCTCTCTGTACCTGGTGAAGGAGTGCTACGACACTCTGATCTGCCCGGATGGAGAGAGTGCGCTTTCCCATCTGGAGGAATATGACCCGGATCTGATCCTGCTGGATCTGATGTTGCCGGGCATCGACGGATACCAGGTTTGCAGAGAAGTGCGGGCAAACACCGCGACACCCATCATCATGCTTTCCGCCAAAGGAGAGGTTTTTGACAAGGTGCTGGGTCTGGAGCTGGGAGCGGATGACTATATGGAAAAACCCTTCGACTCCAAAGAGCTGGTTGCCAGAGTCAAAGCGGTACTCCGCAGATACAAGAAAGCCGATGTGGCTGCCCAGGGATTAAACGGTGAGCAGTCCGTCAGCTATCCGGACCTGACAGTGAATCTGACCAATTACTCCGTTACCTGCATGGGGAAAAACATCGACATGCCGCCGAAGGAACTGGAGCTCCTTTATTTTCTGGCTTCCTCCCCGAACCGCGTTTTTACCAGAGATCAGCTCCTGGACCGGATCTGGGGATATGAGTACACCGGCGATACGAGAACGGTAGATGTGCACGTAAAGCGTCTGCGCGAGAAGGTGGGAGACCACGAGAAATGGCGCATCACCACCATCTGGGGCAAGGGATACAAATTCGAAACCTCTCTTTGATCTATGAGAAAAACTCTTTATCTGAAGTTCATATTGGCCTATCTGATCTTCGGTGTCTTCGGCTTTGGGATCGTCACGATCTTTGTACCGAACATGACGGAGAATTATATGGTCCGGGAGAAGGCACAGTCCCTTTATCAGGAGGCTACCCTCATCGCCAACACCTACGCCACGGGGCTCTATACCAGTGAGGCTTCTCTGGAAACAGTGCAGCTGCAGCTGGACTCCCTTTCGGTGTATCTGAACTCAGTGATCCGGATCATCAATCCTTCCGGACGTATGGTGCTGGATACGGAGAATCCCTTCTCGGTGGAGGATGTGGTGACGGTGGAGAATTTTGATCCCACCGTTACGGGAAGTTCCTACTATGTGGTGAATGATTTTTTCCATACTTTTCCGGTAGAAGTGCTGACAGTCATCGCTCCCATCACCTCGGAATACAAGGTGAGAGGGTATGTGACCATTCACACCAGGATGTCGGACATTCAGGATTCCTGCAATATGATGCTGAATATCTCCTACATCACTCTGGCGATCCTGATGATCCTGTCCCTGATCATTCTGATCTTCTTTAACCAGCTGGTATACCGTCCCCTGCGCAAGATCACCAAGGCGGCGGAGCAGTATGCGGAAGGGAACTATCATTACACCTTCCATGTGGATTCCGGTGACGAGATGGGTTACCTGGCGAACTGTCTTTCCTACATGTCCGATACCATTGCGGGGCAGGAGGACGATCAGAAAAAATTCATCGCCAATGTGTCCCATGATTTCCGCTCTCCTCTGACCTCCATCAAAGGGTATCTGGAGGCGATGATCGACGGTACGATCCCGCCGGAGCTCCACGAAAAGTATCTGAAGGTGGTACTGAATGAGACGGAGCGCCTGACCAAGCTCACCAACGGACTCCTGACGTTAAACAATCTGAATACCAAGGGAATGCGTCTGGATCTGACGGATTTTGACATCAATCGCATCATCCGGGACACGGCCGCTTCCTTTGAAGGAACCTGCCGCAAAAAGAGTATTGCCATAGAATTGAAACTGACGGGAGATGAGTTCGAGGTCCACGCCGATATGAGCAGGATCCAGCAGGTGCTGTACAATCTCATCGACAATGCCATCAAGTTTTCTCATCATGATTCGGTGATCAAGGTAGAGACCACCCTGAAGAACAACAAGCTGTTTGTTTCGGTGAAAGACACGGGAATCGGTATTCCGAAGGAGGATTTGAAGCTGATCTGGACCAGATTTTACAAGTCCGATTCTTCCAGAGGAAAGGATAAAAAGGGAACGGGACTGGGGCTTTCCATCGTAAAGGAGATCATCAACGCCCACGGCGAGAACATCAATGTGATCAGCACCCAGGGAGAAGGAAGTGAATTCATCTTCTCCCTGGGACTGCCGGATGATGATGAGATCTGAGATAATTCGGTGAAGGGCAGCAGTACCGGCAAGGGGAAGGATGCTCCCGGATTACTCTAATAGGTGCAACGGTACAGATACGCCCGGCCTCTCGTTCCGATCCGGGTGATGATGCCCAGCATATGAAATACCTGAAGAATATTGGAAGCCAGGCTTCTGGGAATATGTGCCTCCCTTGCAAAGTCAAGGGAGGTAAATTCTTCTTCCAGATGTTCCGGGATAAACTGCATGTAATCCTCGGGACAGTTTAAATCGATCTGAGAAATGAGAGATGTGGGAATGCGGTCAAAGCGCTCCGCACCGAAATGCTTCCGATCCTTACTTCTGCCGTTTAAAAGCTTGTACTCCGTCATATCCATCAAAAGGAGCGTGACGCGAAGGTTTGGATCCGTCAGGAAATCCCGGATCAGATAAAGCTCTGAAAAGGCGGTATAGACAGTGCCGATCTTGCCTGTTTTACGGGGCTTGCTCATCTCTCCCGTATCCGGGTCCACCCAGATGAGGGTCTTCCGGTGGAGCACGGGATGCACCACAGTGACCTGATAGTTCGGTAAAAAGCAGGAGAGTTTTTCTTTTAACCTCCCCATCTGTCTGGTCTGAATCTCCAGGATCTCTCCGCCGCGATAAATATCCGCAACATATTTTTCGATGGGGATCTCCTGATGATCTTCGTCCGGCTCAAAATAGTTTTTTACCACGGCATGGACTGTTTTTTCGGACAGCGTACCGATGGTAGGACGTTCTCTGTCAGCACCGACGATTTTCTGCAGAGCGCCCTCAAATCTGGACTGCATCTCTTCATCCGGCTCCGGATAAAGGAAGACACTGGAACCGCCCCCCGGGATTTTACGCCGGGAGGCGGAATTTTTTTTCTTTGTTTTTTTTTGTTTGGAGACGGCAGAATCAGCCTTCTGCGGGGATGGTTTTTTCGTCCTTGGCATAGAGCACCTTCAAGATGATGGGTGTGAGAATGCTGGAACAGATGATGAGCAGGATGACGGATGTAAAGTAAACGGAATCGATGATCCCCACTGCCAGACCACGCTGTGCCACAATGAGGGCCACCTCGCCTCTGGTCATCATGCCCACACCCACTTTTAAGGAATCCAGATTGCTGTGACGGAGGACCTTCGCCATGAGGCCGCAGCCGATGATCTTGGTCAAAAGGGCCACTGCCACAAATCCCAGAGAGAACAGGAATATGCTCATGGTCATATTGTTGATATTGGTCTTTAATCCGATGCTGGCGAAGAAGATGGGGCCGAAGAGCATGTAGGAATTGGTGTCCATCTTCTCGGCGATGTACTCGGAATCCTGAATGGAGCAGAGGATGATGCCGGCCACATAGGCGCCGGTGATATCAGCGATGCCAAAGTAGGTCTCCGCCACATAGGCCATGACAAAGCAAAGAGCCAGACCCAGAATGGGGATCCTGCGGGTGTGGGGGTATTTGAAATCCAGGACTTTAAAGAGCTTATAGATCAGGATACCTACCACGAAGGCCAGCACAAAATACAGGAGCGTGCTGATGACGACCCTGCCGGGATTGGAATCGGGATTTTTAAAGCCCAGTACAAAGGTCAGCACCATGATGCCGATGACATCGTCGATGATGGCGGAGCTCATAATGGTGGTACCGATCTCACCTTTCAGCTTCCCCAGTTCTCTTAAGGTCTGGACCGTGATACTGACACTGGTGGCGGTCATGATCACGCCGATGAAGACTGCGGTGTAGAATTTTTCACTCCCCCAGGGCGCTGTTCCGTAAAATGCAAAATAGAGCAGGGTTCCGCCGATGAGGGGAACAAAGACACCGGAACAGGCGATGAGAAGGGACTTTAATCCCGTGTGCATCAGATCCTTCAGATTGGTCTCCAAGCCTGCGGAAAACATCAGCAGGATGACACCGATCTCTGCCATTTCACTTAAGAAGTCGGTGAGCTGCACCAGATGCAGCAGTCCGGGTCCGATGATCAGACCTGCAATGATCTCGCCTACCACCTGAGGAGCCTTGCATTTTCTGGCGAGGAGGCCGAAAGCCTTTGCAAAAACGATGATGATGGCCAGATCTTTTAACATGGATATGGTATTCATAGATTCACCTTCTTTGAAGATACTCTGCGGTAAACTGTATCTTATCACTTTCCCGGAAAAAAGCAAACAAAAAGAAAGCTCCGCACCTACTTAAAGCGCGGAGCTTATGGTGCATATCACATTATTCGTCGGAATCCTCATCCTCGGGATCATCGGAATCCTCAGGTTCCTCCGTGGGGAAGATCAGATCATCTTCCTCTTCCTCAAATTCGGGAAGAGAGCTCTCGGCATCCTCCACATTGTCGAATTCCTTTTCTCCGTTGGAAAGTCTGTCTCTGACCTTGGCAGCCTGTGCGATGACAACACCGTCAGCCAGATTCATGAGTTTCACGCCGGAGGTGATCCTGCTTAAGATCTTCACATCTTCCACACGGATACGGATGGTGACGCCGTCGGTGGTCATCATGATGATCTCCTCATCGCCGTGCACTGCTTTCGCACCCATGAGTTCTCCGGTCTTCTCGGTGATCTTGTAGCATTTCACACCCTTACCGCCACGGCGCTGGATTGTGAATTCGTCCACCTCGGTACGCTTGCCCATGCCGCGCTCGGAGAGGAAGAGCAGGTACTTGCCCTGGCTCACCAGCTGCATTGCCACGACGGAATCGTCGGGATTCAGGTTCATACCGATGACGCCCATGCTGCTGCGGCCGGTACATCTCACATCGGTCTCGGCAAACCGGATGAACATACCCTGTCTGGTGGCAAGAAGGATCTCGCTGCTTGCGTCGGTGATCTTCACCTCGATGAGTTCGTCGCCGTCGTTCAAATTGATGGCGATGAGACCGGTCTTCCGGACATTCGCATATTCGGAAAGGCGGGTCTTCTTTGCGATACCGTTCTTGGTGATCATGAAGAGGTTCTTATTTTCCTCCTCGTAATTCCAGATCGGGATGATGGCGGAAATCTTTTCTTCCGGTGCCAGCTGCAGGAGATTGACGATGGCAACACCGCGGGAGGTCCTGCTTCCCTCGGGGATCTCGTATGCCTTCAGTCTGTAGACTCGGCCGAAGCTGGTGAAGAAGTTCAGATAATGGTGGGTTGTGGTCATCAGCAGGTCTTCCACATAATCGTCCTCGATGGTGGACATACCCTTGACTCCCTTACCGCCACGGTTCTGTGCCTTGAAATTGTCAACGCTCATGCGCTTGATATAACCCATGCGGGTCATGGCGATGACCGTATTTTCATGAGGGATCAGATCCTCATCCAGGATATCGTAAGCATCCATGCCGATCTGGGTCCGTCTCTCGTCGCCGTATTTGTCGGCGATTGCCAGGATCTCGGTGCGGATCACACCCAGCAGGAGCTTTTCGTCCGCAAGGATTGCTTTCAGCTCTGCGATCTTTTGGGTCAGCTCCTCGTGCTCGTTCTCCAGCTTCTCTCTCTCCAGACCGGTGAGGGCGCGGAGTCTCATATCCACGATTGCCTGGGCCTGTGCATCATCCAGCTCGAAGCGCTCGATGAGTCTGTCCTTGGCTTCCTGGGTATTGGCACTGCCGCGGATGATGGAGATGACTTCATCGATGTAGTCCAGGGCCTTGAGCAGTCCCTGCAGGATGTGATCCCGCTCCTCCGCTTTGTTCAGATCGTATTTGGTCCTTCTGGTGACCACATCCTCCTGATGCTTCAGATAATACTTCAGCATCTCCAGGAGATTCATGACCTTGGGCTCATTGTTCACGAGCGCCAGGCTGTTGACACCGAAGGTGTCCTGCAGCTGGGTATGCTTGTAGAGCTGGTTCAGGATCACATTGGCATTGGCATCTCTGCGCAGTTCGATGACCACGCGGACACCTTCCCGGTTGGACTCATCACGGATGTCCGTGATGCCGTCGATCTTCTTTAATCTCACCAGCTCGGCAATCTTGACGATGAGATTTGCCTTGTTCACCATATAGGGAAGCTCGGTGGCGATGATCTGGCTCTTGCCGTTTGGAAGGGTCTCAATCTCGGTTTTGGCGCGGACGCGGATCTTGCCACGGCCGGTGCGGTAAGCTTCCTCGATACCGCGTCTTCCCAGGATCACACCTCCCGTAGGGAAGTCGGGACCCTGGACGATATCCATGATTTCCTCTATGGTGGTGCTTCTGTCTTCCTCCACCTTGTTGTCGATGATCTTTACCACCGCACCGATGATCTCCCGCAGATTGTGGGGCGGGATGTTGGTGGCCATACCTACGGCGATACCGGTGGCTCCGTTTACCAGCAGATTGGGATAACGGCTGGGAAGGACCACGGGCTCTTTCTCGGTATCATCAAAGTTGGGAACAAAATCCACCGTGTCCTTACCGATATCCGCCAGAAGCTCCATACTGATCTTGGAAAGTCTGGCCTCGGTGTAACGCATGGCAGCGGCACCGTCTCCGTCCATGGAGCCAAAATTGCCGTGTCCGTCTACCAGGGTATAGCGCATGGACCAGTCCTGGGCCATGTTGACCAGAGCTCCGTAAATGGAACTGTCGCCGTGAGGGTGATATTTACCCATGGTATCACCGACGATACGGGCGCTCTTACGATGAGGCTTGTCGGGACCGTTATTCAGTTCCACCATGGAGTAAAGCACTCTTCTCTGAACAGGCTTTAATCCGTCTCTCACATCCGGGAGGGCACGGCTGGCGATGACGCTCATGGCGTAATCGATGTAGAACGTCTCCATCCGTTCTTTCAGATCCACCTCCTGGATCTTGTCAAAAATCGTTTCTTCCATAACTTCCTCTTATCCGGTCTTAAATATCCAGGTTCTTGACGAAACGGGCATTTTCTTCGATGAATTCTCTTCTGGGTTCCACCTTGTCGCCCATGAGAGTGGTAAAGGTCAGATCCAGTTCCGAGGTCATTTCCTCATCGTAATTCACGCGCAGCAGGATCCTTCTCTCGGGATCCATGGTGGTCTCCCAGAGCTGCTCCGCATCCATTTCACCCAGACCTTTGTAGCGCTGGATCTTGTTGGACTGATCTCTGCCCACTTCGTTCAGGATACGGTCCAGCTCTTCATCGCTGTAGGCATACCAGATCTTCTTGTTTTTCTCCAGCTTATACAGCGGGGGCTTTGCCAGAAAGACATGTCCCTGCTTGATAAGCTCCGGCATAAACCGGTAGATGAAGGTGAGGAGGAGCGTGGAGATATGTGCACCGTCCACATCGGCATCGGTCATGAGGATGATCTTGTTGTAGCGGAGCTTGCTGATGTCGAAATCCTCATGGATACCGGTTCCGAAGGCAGTGATCATGGCCTTGATCTCTGCGTTGGCATAAATCTTGTCCAGTCTCGCTTTTTCCACATTCAGGATCTTTCCGCGCAGGGGAAGAATGGCCTGGGTAGCTCTGCTTCTTGCGGTCTTGGCGGAACCGCCTGCGGAATCTCCCTCAACGATGTAGATTTCGCAATGAGAAGGATCCTTGTCGGAGCAATCCGCCAGCTTTCCGGGAAGTGCCATGCCATCCAGCGCTGTCTTTCTCCGGGTCAGGTCCCTTGCCTTCCTGGCTGCCTCTCTTGCACGCTGTGCAAGGATGGATTTATCACAGATGGACTTTGCAACAGAAGGATTCTGCTCCAGATAGATGGTCAGCTTTTCACTGACAATACTGTCAACTGCACTTCTGGCCTCACTGTTTCCCAGCTTCTGCTTGGTCTGACCCTCAAACTGAGGATCCTCGATCTTCACACTGATGATGGCGGTGAGACCCTCACGGATATCCTCACCGCTTAAGTTAGGTTCACTGTCCTTCAGCATCTTGCTGTTACGGGCATAGTCGTTGAAGGTCTTGGTGACCGCATTTCGAAATCCCTGAAGATGGGTACCGCCTTCCGGCGTGTTGATATTATTTACAAAACAGAAAACGCTCTCATTATAGGAATCATTGTGCTGGAAGGCGACCTCCACATAGACGCCGTTCTTCTCACCCTCAAAGTAGAGGATGTCATCATACAGAGCCGCCTTACTGCGGTTCAAATATGCCACATATTCCTTGATACCGCCTTCATAGTAGAACTCGGAACGTCTCTCCTTCGGCTGGGATTCTTCCTCTTCTCCGATTGTGACAGAAATGTCGGAACCGTCCTCGCCTCTTTCTTCCGCGTCTTCTTTGGCACGGCTCAGCAGAGTCTCGATCTGCTCTGCCTCATCCTCGCGTCCTTCCGCTGCTTCCTTCGCTTCCTCGATCATGCTCTCGGTGACAACCGCCTTGGCATTGCCGAAAGAGCGGCGGTCGATGAGGATGATACGCAGACCCTTGGTAAGGAATGCCATCTCTCTCAAACGGAGCTTTAAGATATCAAAATCAAAGACCGTAGTCTCGGTAAAGATCGTCGGATCGGGCTTAAAGTCCACTCTGGTACCGGTCTCGTTTTCGGGGCAGGTGCCGATCTCTTTCAGCTTATAAGCCACATGTCCGCCGTTTTCATAGCGCTGCTTGTAGATTTTACCGCCCTGACGGATCTCCACTTCCAGCCACTCGGAAAGGGCGTTTACCACGGATGCACCGACACCGTGCAGACCACCGGATACCTTGTATCCGCCACCACCGAATTTGCCGCCGGCATGCAGAATGGTAAATACCACCTCAACGGCAGGAATACCTGCTTTGTGGTTGATACCCACGGGGATTCCTCTTCCGTTGTCAATGACGGTGATGGAATTGTTCTCGTTAATGACGACAGTAATCTGATCACAGAATCCGGCCAGCGCTTCATCTACCGCATTGTCAACGATCTCATAGACCAGATGATGCAGACCTCTGCTGGCAGTAGTTCCGATGTACATACCGGGTCTTTTTCTGACTGCCTCAAGTCCTTCCAAAATCTGGATCTGATCCGCTCCGTATTCGCTTTCCACGGCAGTATTGCTCAGATTTTCTTCGCTCATTCTTCAAAGCCTTTCTCTTGTAGTGTTACAACGCCTCCGTCCACCCGGAATACGGATCCGGCACTCACATGATTCTGAATGAAATCCTCCAGGCCGGTGCAGGTAATGATCGTCTGTATTTCTCCGATGCTCTCCAGCAAAAAGGTCTGTCTGCTGCTGTCCAGCTCGGAAAGCACATCATCCAGGAGCAGTATGGGTGCATCACCGGAGATTTTCTTCACCATTTCAATCTCGGATAGCTTCAGGGAAAGGGCAGCGGTACGCTGTTGTCCCTGGGATCCGTATTTTCTGATATCAATCCCGCCGATTTCAAAGCGGAAATCATCCCTGTGAGGACCCACGGAAGTACTTTTGTTCTTGCGGTCTCTTTCAATATTTCCCCTCAGACGCTCCAAAAAGCCCGCTTCTTCTGTATCCGGCTCATAGATCACGGAGATTTCCTCGATCCCGCCGGTAAGCTTTCTGTGGATCGGTCCGATCAATTCATTTAACTGATCGATGAACTGTCTGCGTCTTTCGATGATCTTACTGCCATAGGTCACCAACTGCTCATCCCAGATGGACATGGTTTCCATGAGAGAGGGCTGAAAATACAGGTCTTTTAGCAATTGGTTACGCTGATTGATGATTTTGTTATAGTTGTTCAGATTATAAAGATAAAAGGAATCGAGCTGACAAAGCTCCATGTCCGCAAATCTTCTGCGATTGCCGGGACCGTTTTTGATAATGCCCAGATCTTCCGGTGAGAAAAATACCACCCGGCAGATACCCAAAACCTCCGCGGCCCGCTTGATCTTCTGACCATCCACTGCAATCCCTTTGGATTTGGATCTGCGAAGGTGCATATCCACTCTGGTCTCCACGGAATCTTTTGATAAAATCGTACGAATATGAGCCTCTTCCTCTCCAAACCGGATGATCTCACTGTCGCTGCTTCCCTTGTGAGACTTGGTGGTGGCAGCTACATAGACGGCTTCGAGAATATTAGTCTTCCCCTGGGCATTTTTGCCGTACAGAATATTGGTGCCGTCACAGAATGAGAGGTTCAGGCTTTCGTAATTTCTGTAATTGGTAAGCTCGATGGATTTTATGATCATTCTTTTTCTACGATTTCTATTTCCTGTCCCTGAAAGCTCACCTGATCACCGGCGCAGAGCTTCTTTCCGCGCTGCGTACAGGTCTCTCCGTTTACCTTTACGAGGCCATCCTGCACCGCATATTTTGCATCTACCCCTGAACCAACTAAGCCAGCCGCTTTCAGCGCCTGGCCAAGTTTGATATATTCTTCCTTAAGTGCCAATTTGATCATATATCCAGCCTGAATCAGTGAATGGAATTAAAGTTGATGGGCAAAACAACGTAGATATAGGTCTCGCTGTTGTTCTTGATAAAGCAGGGCGCTTTGGAATTCACAAAATAAAGCTCCACTTCATCATCCTCGATGACCTTCAGCGCATCCAAAACGAATTTCGGATTGAAGGCGATCATCAGATCCTTGCCGTACTTTTCAATCTCGATATCTTCCTTCATGTTGCCGGCCGTGGAATTGATCATCATGTAAACCCTGTCATCACGGATATCCAGGATGATGGGCTTTTTATCTCCCTCTTTTACCAGAAGATTTGCACGATTGATACATTCCATGAAGGCTCTCTTGTTGACCTTAAACTTGGTCTCATGATCCTTGATGTTCATCTTATCCACATCAAAGAAGGAACCTTCGATCAGACGGGAGACAACTTTGGTATTTTCAAACTCAAACATGATGTGGTTGGGATTAAAGGAAATCTCCACATCATCATCCGCACCGCCGGTTAAGATCTTGCTGATTTCATTCAGGCTCTTACCGGGTACGATGACCTTCTTGGAATCATACACATCCTTCAGCTGGATGCGGCGGATGGAAATACGATGTCCGTCCAGGGAAGAAAGGCGGATGGAGTCACCGAAAATCTCCATCAGCTCACCTCTCATGGACTGCTGATTGGTGGAATCATCACCACCTTCGGCAATGGAGAAGATGGTCTGTCTGATCACATCCCGCAGTGCCATCTGGCTGATGATCACGCTGTCATTTCTGTTCAGCTCGGGAAGATAGGGATATTCTTCACCGGACTTTCCTACAATGTTGAAATTTGCCTTGTTGCAGGTAATGTGGGTAACAAAATTCTCATCGGATTCCACGATAACATCGCCGTCATCGGGAAGGTTAGATACGATATCCGTAAAAATACCGGCTTCAATCGCTACGATTCCTCTGTCCTCGACCTGGCCGTCCACCAATGTCTCAATGCCAAGCTCCGTATCGGTACCGGTCAGACGGATCTCACCATCTGTGGTATTGATCAGGATGCACTCAAGGATAGACATGGTGCTTCTCTTGGTAACGGCTTTGTTCACGGTTCTGACTCCGTTTACAAGAGCGGTCTTACTGCAGATGAATTTCATTTGCGTTCTCCTCTCATTCGGTTATCCACTCCGGTGTGATCAAAAAGGGGCTTCCGGCCGACGGATAACAAATAAAGAATCAAGTTCACATTAATAATATTAAGGGTGGTGAATTCTGTGAAAAACACCTTATATTATACCAAAAAAGGGCAAAAAATGAAATGTAAAACATTGTGCTTAAGCGAAGATCAGGTGGTGATTTTTTTGCGGATAACTTCCACCTTCTTTTTCAGATCTTCGTTGCTGTCCATCTCTTCCCGGATCTTATCCACACCGTGGAGGACAGTAGTGTGGTCTTTTTTCTTCAGGATCTTGGCAATATTAGCATAAGAGATGGAGAGCATATCGTAGCACAGGTACATGACCACCTGACGGGGAAGGACAAAGTTGGCATTCCGCTTGGGAGAAGTAATATCCTCGGGACGAACGCCAAAGGCTTCCGCAGTCATTTTGATGATATATTCCGGTGTCTGGTACTTGGATCTGTTGGTATTGATCATGTCCTTCAGCGCTTCTTCCGCCAGCTCCATGCTGGGAGAGGAATTGCTCAGCTTGGAAAAGGCCACGATCTTGTTTAAGGCACCCTCAAGCTCACGGATGTTGGTAGTGATATTTTCGGCGATGTAGGTGAAAATATCATCACTGACCTGCAGATCCAGTGTCTCCGCATTTTTACGAAGGATCGCCATTCTGGTCTCAAAGTCCGGCGTCTGGATATCCACAGTCAGTCCCCAGATGAAACGGGAAATGAAACGGTCGTCCAGGGTCTGGATATCCTTCGGAGGCTTATCGGAGGATAGAATGATCTGTTTATGGGCATCGTGAAGTGCATTAAAGGTGTGGAAAAACTCTTCCTGAGTACTTTCCTTACCTATTATAAATTGTACATCGTCGATCATGAGTACATCCACGGTACGGTATTTGTCCCGGAGCTTTGTCATGGAAGCAGCATTACCGCTTCGGATAGAGTCGATGACTTCGTTCATGAACTGCTCACTGGTAACATAAAGGACCTTCATATTGGGATTCTGCTCCAGAATGAAGTGTCCGATGGAATGCATCAGATGGGTTTTGCCCAGTCCGGGTCCTCCGTAGATATAGAGAGGATTGTAGACTTCTCCGGGAGACTCGGCCACTGCAAGGCAGGCGGAATGTGCAAACTGATTGTTTTTACCTACCACGAAGGTCTCGAATTTATACTTGGGATTTAAGGTATCGTTGGAGTAAGCAGGCTCCTTTTTCACGACAGGCGCAGGAATTTCCTTTTTTGGTAGTTCAGCCGCATCCAGATCCCTTTCTAATAGGAAGACAACGGAATAATCCTCTCCCATGATCTCCGATACGGCCACCTGAAAGAAATTCAAAAATTTCGCAGTAATATAGTCCAGCACGTTTTTTTGATCGGAGCTGGTAATGACATAGACCGTATTGTTTTCCGTTTTGTGATACTTGAGGGGTTCGATCCAGGTGCGATAAGAAATATCCGAAATGTTACATTCCTGGCGTACGATCTGTTTGATTTCGTCCCATTTTTGCTCGATTTTGTCCATAATTCCGTCCTTATGATTTGATGCCTATTTATTTTAATATAGTTAGAAATTAAGGTCAATTTCCAGTTATGAACCTTAAAATTGTACACATTTATCCACAATATGTGGATAAGTATGGTTACAAGGTTTTTTTATACATTTTTTAGAATTTTTAAAAATGGGATGTGGATAATTTCATAAACGTTTAAGAATGCCTGAAAATCGGCATTTTTTCTTTTGATTCCACAGGTTATAAATCAAAAAATCAAAGTTATTCACATCTTTTCCACAAATTGTGAATAACTTTATGCGGTGGAAAAAGATGTGGATATCATGGAAAACATTTAAAAAAAATTTTTTCGTGTGGAAAATGCCGTAAAATAGTGGGTTTTTGCTTGACATTCCAATTTGTTTCTTATAAAATCAACCTTGCTATTTTCTGAAGGGCGAAGAATTTCGCAAGAAGGAGGTGTTTTCCGATGAAGATGACTTTTCAGCCTAAAAAGCGTTCTCATTCTAAGGTTCACGGTTTCAGAGCCAGAATGTCTACTCCCGGCGGAAGAAAGGTACTTGCTTCCAGACGTGCCAAGGGTAGAAAGAGATTATCCGCTTAAGAGTAAGGTCACAGTAATGTGACCTTTTTTGAATTTTCGGTTCAAACAAATCAAATATGTTGAAATTTTCCGAGTCACTGAAAAAAAACGATGCATTCGCAGCCGTATATCAAGAAAAAAAATCCTTCGCCAATCGAACATTAGTGATGTACGTAAAAAAGAACGGTACGGATCGTAATCGTTTCGGGTTCAGTGTCAGTAAAAAAGTGGGCAATTCCGTGGTAAGACATCATATTGCCCGGTTGCTTCGGGAGGCTTACCGGCTGAACGAAGAGATGTTCAATAGTGGTTTGGACATCGTGGTGGTCGCCAGACAGAGCGCTAAGGATGCGGGTTTTCATGAGATTGAGAGCGCACTTTTGCATCTGGGACGATTGCATCACATTTTGAAGTAAGAAAATATGGTCAGGAAAATGATGGTTAGGGGGATCCGCTTTTACCAGCGGGAAATCTCTCCTTTGAAGAGAACAAAATGTCCTTATATTCCCAGCTGTTCGGAATATACAAGGCAGGCGATAGAAAAATACGGACCCTTGAAGGGTACTGCTATGGGGACCTGGCGTATCATGCGCTGCAATCCCTTTTCTCATGGTGGATATGATCCTGTTCCCTGATTTTGTCGAATCATTTTCCAATTGAATTAGGAGACACAATGTACAGTATGTTATTGACGCAAAACTCCACTCCGATCTTCCGGTATATCGTTTGGATCTTCGGTAAGGTTATGGAGGGGATTTTCCTTGTGCTGGACAAGGTCGGGATTCCGAATATCGGCCTTTCCATTATCTTTTTTACCGTGATCGTCAATATTTTCATGATCCCGCTGACCTATAAGCAGCAGAAGTTCTCCAAGCTCTCTCAGAAGATGAATCCTGAGATCAAGGCGCTTCAGAAAAAATACGAGGGTAAGAAGGATCAGAATTCTCAGATGGCCATGAATTCGGAGATGCAGGCTATCTACGCAAAGTACGGTACTTCTCCCACAGGCAGTTGTGCGTATCTGTTGATCCAGATGCCCATTCTGTTTGCTCTGTATCGTGTGATCTATCTGATTCCCGCCTATGTTACTAAGATCGGCGATACCTTCCGTGTCCTTGCCGAAAAGATCATTAGCGTAGATAATGCGGAATTTCTGAAAAATTCCGGTGTTGACACGATTGTCAGTACTGTAAATGCCTATGGCAGGACCATGACGGACGATAATATGTCCAATGGTGTGATCGACGTTTTAAACAGACTTTCCAGTTCTGACATGTCTGTCATTGCAGATCATTACGGTCTGAACGGTCTGACTTATGAAGGAAGTGAGATCCTCAGCACTTTGAACAGTGCCGGTGATATCATTCACAGAGGTCTGATCGATACTTATAACAATTTCCTGGGTCTGAGCATCGGTAACTCTCCCTGGTATACCATGAAGGAGTCCTTTGCCGCAGGAAAGTATCTTGTGGTACTGGTTGCAGTCCTCATTCCTCTGCTTTCCGGTGCAACGCAGTGGCTTTCTTTAAAGCTTGCGCCGGCAACAACCCAGGACAGCGGAAATGCGCAGGCGGATTCCATGGCACAGTCCATGAAGTCCATGAACATGATGATGCCTCTGATCTCCATCTGGTTCTGTTTTACACTGCCTGCAGGTATGGGAATCTACTGGATTGCCAATGCAGTTGTCCGTATGGTCATTCAGGTGATCATGAACAAGCACATTGATGCCATCGATTTTGATGAGCTGATCCGTCAGAATTCCGGCAAGAGTGCCAAGAAGATGGAAAAACTGAAGGCTCAGCAGGAACGTATGAATGCTTACGCCAATATGAACACCAGAAATATCAGCGGTGGTTCCACCATTTCCGGTAAGGCAAGGCTGGTAGCATCCGGTGATTCCGACAGCAGTTCTTCGGGTTCCGGAAGTTCTTCTTCCGCAGGCACTTCTTCCGGCGGAAGCATGATGGCAAAGGCCAATATGGTCAGAGATTTTAACAACAAAAACAACAAATGATCGTTTCGTTAGAGAGGACATCAGATATGGAATATCAGGAATTTACCGCGAAAACCGTAAATGACGCTATTACCGATGCCTGCCAGGCATTTGGTGTGCCCAGTGATCTGCTTGATTATACCGTTGTTCAGGAGGAGTCCAGTGGTTTCCTAGGCCTCGGTTCCAAGCCTGCCATCATTCGTGCAGCGGTTGCGGATCAGAGCAAGAAGGAATCTGCACCTGCTCCTGCTGAGGAAAAGAAGGAAGAGGCTCCCGTAAAGTCCGAGACCAAAGTAGAAGAGAAAGCTCCCGCAAAGGCTGTTTCCGATACCGAGATCGTAGATGCCGCTACCAGATTTTTATCCGATGTGTTCAATGCAATGGATATGGAAGTGATCATCGATGTGGAGTTTGATCAGTCCGAGAATACCATGAACATCAACCTTAGCGGTGAGGAGATGGGTGTCCTTATCGGCAAGAGAGGCGCTACGCTGGATTCTCTGCAGTATCTGGTTTCTCTGGTGGTCAATAAGGATGTGGAGGATTACATCCGTGTGAAGGTGGACACCGAGAATTACAGAGAGAGAAGAAAAGAGACTCTTGAGAACCTGGCTAAGAATGTGGCTTCCAAGGTAAAGAGAACCGGTAAGACTTATGAGCTGGAGCCCATGAATCCTTACGAGCGTCGCATCATTCACAGCGCGCTGCAGGACAGTAAGTACGTTACTACCTATAGTAAGGGTGAGGAGCCGAACCGTCGTGTATATGTTGAGCTGAAGGAAGGGGTCAGACCCACCGGCGATTACAACAGAGGCGGAAGAAGAAGATACTAAGCTCTCTCGACAGACATAAAGCCAGCATGACAGCCGGATATGGGTGAGAACCTGTATCCGGCTTTTGGGTAAGAAATATGAAGGGATTGTTTGAAGATACCATAGCTGCCATAGCCACGGCCATGTCCACCGGAGGAATCAGTATCATCCGCATCAGCGGACCGGACAGTATTTCCATTGCAGATCGGATACTGGTTACGAAATCCGGTAAACATTTTGTGGGTGGTATGGCATCGCATACCGTGCACTACGGATTTGTGACGGATCAGGATGGTGAGATCATTGATGAGGTTCTGACCAGTATCTTTTTTGCACCCAAAAGTTATACCGGTGAAACCGTTGTGGAAATTTCCTGTCATGGCGGTATCGTTGTATCGCGAAGGATCCTGGAACGGGTACTTACCTGCGGCGCCAGACTTGCAGAGCCCGGAGAATTTTCCAAAAGGGCTTTTTTGAACGGCCGCATTGACTTAAGTCAGGCGGAGGCGGTGATGGATCTGATCACTTCCGAAAGTGATGCCGCTGCGAAGGCTTCCGTTCATCAGCTTACCGGACTGCTTTCCCGGAGGATCGGAGAGATACGGGAGAAGATCCTTTATGAAACAGCGCATCTGGAAGCGGCCATGGATGATCCGGAGCATTATGATCTGACGGGCTATGCGGATGCGTTTCTTCCATTGTTAAATGGACTTCTGTCGGATATCAAACAGATGATGGATTCTTATTCCGCGGGGAAGCTTTTGCGGGAAGGAATCTCTACCGTGATCCTGGGTCAGCCCAATACCGGAAAATCCTCTCTCCTGAATCTCCTGCTGGGTCAGGAGCGGGCTATCGTGTCCGATATCTCCGGTACCACCAGAGATACGCTGGAGGAGACTTTATCCCTGGGCGATGTGACTTTGCATCTGATCGATACCGCGGGATTGCGGGATGCGGATGATCCCGTAGAGCAGATTGGTGTGAAGCGTGCACTTTCCGCTGCTGCGGAAGCGCAATTGATCCTTTATGTGATCGACAGTTCCCTTCCTCTTTCTGATGAAGATGTGAAGCGGATCTCCGAATATCCCAATGCTTTTCGTGTGGTGATCCTGAATAAGAATGATCTGCAGGAAGCTTTTGTATATGAGGATGCAAAAAAAATATTTTCCGACATTCCCGTCATTTCATTTTCATCTAAAACAGGAGACGGGCTGTTGCAATTGCAGGAGCTGATCCGTGATTCCTTTTATCAGGGAGCGATCCGTGATGACGGTAATCTTGTGATCACCAGGGCGCGGCACATGGAAGCACTGTCCGATGCTTATCACAGTCTGGAGCTTGTGAAGGACGCAGTGCTGGCCGGTATGCCGGAAGATCTCTACACGGTAGATCTTATGAATGCTTACAGGAGTCTCGGGCTGATCATTGGCGAAGAGATTGAGGATGATCTGGCGGATAAGATTTTTTCTGAGTTTTGTATGGGTAAGTAAAAACATTTTGCATTGATATGCCAAAATGTTTTTACGCAATAAATGCAAGCATTTATTGCACAGTTGGGTCGTGAGAAATCGCCTTCGCGAATTTCTCACTCGAGAGATGGATCACCTTTCAATTTGTGCATTGATATGCAAACTTTTTGAACGCAGTGCACGGTAGGGTCGCAAAAAATGGATGATAAGAAGTATTTTGATGTAGCGGATATTGATGTGGCGGTGGTAGGGGCAGGTCATGCAGGATGTGAAGCTGCGCTTGCCTGCGCAAGACTGGGTTTGGAGACGGTGATCTTTACGGTTTCTGTTGACAGCATTGCACTTATGCCATGCAATCCCAATATCGGCGGATCCAGCAAGGGTCACCTGGTGAGAGAGCTGGATGCGCTTGGCGGTGAGATGGGAAAGAACATCGATAAGACTTTTATTCAGTCGAAAATGCTGGGTACCAGCAAGGGTCCTGCGGTTCATTCCCTCAGAGCACAGGCTGATAAAAGAGAATATTCTTCTGCGATGCGTAAGGTGCTGGAGAGTCAGGAGCATCTGACGATCAAGCAGGCAGAGGTCTGCAGTCTGCTTTGGGAGGATGTAAATAATGACACTTGTGTCAATTCTGATACGGTTTCCCGTAAGATCGTTACCGGAGTGGTGACGGGTACCGGTGCCACCTATCATGCGAAAGCTGTGGTACTTTGTACCGGTGTGTATCTCAATGCCAGATGTCTTACCGGAGAGTCCATTACCTATACCGGGCCCAATGGTCTTATGGCTGCAACGCATCTTTCCGATTCTCTTCGGGAGATGGGCATTGAACTTCGTCGGTTTAAGACCGGTACACCTGCCCGTATGGATGGTAAGAGTATTGATTTTTCCAAGATGGTGGAGCAGCCCGGTGATGAACGGATCGTTCCTTTTTCCTTTTCAACGGATCCGGATTCCATTCAAAAGGAGCAGGTCTCCTGCTGGCTTACTTATACGAATGAAGAAACTCATCAGGTGATCCGGGAGAACATTCACCGCTCTCCTATTTATGCCGGGATCATTGAAGGTGTCGGTCCCAGGTATTGTCCCAGTATTGAAGATAAGGTTGTGAAATTTCCTGACAGGGAAAGACATCAGGTTTTTCTCGAGCCGGAAGGTCTCTACACGGACGAGATGTACGTGGATGGCATGTCCAGCTCTTTACCCGAAGAGGTGCAGTTGCGGATGTATCGAACAGTCCCCGGTCTGGAGCATTGCAGGATCGTTCGTAATGCTTATGCGATCGAGTATGATTGCATCTCTGCCAGACAGCTTTACCCTTCTTTGGAATTTAAGGCAGTTAAGGGACTTTTTGCCGGGGGACAATTCAATGGGAGCAGCGGTTATGAAGAGGCTGCGGCTCAGGGATTTGTCGCCGGTGTTAATGCTGCCATGGAGATCCTTGGGAAGGATCCTTTGATCCTGACGAGGGATGAATCTTATATCGGTGTGCTTATTGATGATCTGGTTACGAAGGATAATAAAGAACCTTATCGTATGATGACTTCCAGAGCGGAGTATCGTTTGCTCCTCCGTCAGGACAATGCGGATCTTCGCCTCCGTAAGTATGGATATCGGATCGGTTTGGTTTCACGTGAAATATTGGATGCGACGGAAGAGATGGACCGGCAGATCCATGAGGAGATGGATCGACTCCGGAGTATCTCCCTGGGAGCAAATGCGAAAGTTCAGGACCTGCTGGAGCAGCTGGGAACCACATCTCTGAAAACTGCGGCAACCCTTGCGGATCTCCTTTGCAGACCGGAGCTTCATTATGATGATCTGGCTGTTTTTGATCCGGACCGGCCGACGCTTTCCAATCGTGTGAAAGAACAGGTTGAGATCGAGATCAAGTATGAGGGATATATTGCCCGTCAGAAAAAGCAGGTTGAGCAATTCCGAAAAATGGAAAACCGGAAGATTCCTGCGGATCTGGATTTTGATGAGGTCCCTTCTTTACGGATCGAAGCCCGGAGCAAATTGAAGGAGTATCATCCCATCTCCATCGGACAGGCTTCCCGCATTTCCGGTGTGACACCGGCGGATGTTTCCGTTTTGTTGATCTACCTGGAACGTCGTTCCTGATTTTTTTGTTATGTTTTTTGGAGGTATCATCTATGGGGTATGATCTGAGCACTTTTCGTTCGGAACTTTCCAAATATGATCTGAAGATGGATGTAAAACAGGAGCAGCAATTTATCAGGTATTATGAGCTGCTTATTTCCTGGAATGAGAAGATCAACCTGACTGCCATTACGGATTTTGAAGACGTGTTGATCAAACACTTTGCAGATTCCGCATCCATCGCTTCCATGGATTGTTTTCGTTCTGCTTATGAAAAAGAGGGTTCCCTTTCTTTGATTGATGTAGGCACCGGTGCCGGTTTTCCCGGAATCCCCATAAAGATACTTTTTCCCGGTGTGCGGCTTACCCTTTTGGATTCTCTTCAGAAGAGAGTGAACTTCCTGAACGAGGTGGTATCGGAGCTGGGGCTTTCCGATGTCAATACCGTACACGGAAGAGCTGAGGATTTCGGTAAGGATCCTGCTTATCGGGAACAGTATGATTTTGTTGTTTCCAGAGCTGTAGCGAACCTGGCTGTTCTTTCTGAATTATGTACTCCTTTCTGTAAGGTAGGGGGCAGCTTTATTTCCTATAAGGGTGATCATGGTGCGGAAGAGCTGGCGGATGCCAATAGAGCACTTTCTCTTTTGGGCTGTGAAGTGCGTTCTCAGATTGACTTTAAGCTATCTGACGAAGAGTTCCACCGTTTCCTTTTTGATATCCATAAGGTTAAAGCTACGGATCGAAAGTATCCCCGTCCTGCAGGAACACCACAGAAGAAACCTTTGGTGTAACGGAAATTGTATAGATATTGTGTCTTTCTATATGTTGTGGTGTTATAAATATATGTTTCACGTGAAACTTTTTTTGATCAGATATCGATTAACCACTAAATCATGTTTCACGTGAAACATGAAACCACAAAATGTAGACACTGCAAATTGTGAAACACAAATACACCTGTAATGTGAAACATAAGGGGTAATTTTCAGTACCACAAGATATAGGAAAACGAAATGTAATACGCTTCTTTAGAGATTTTGTTGGTCGAATGTGATATAATAATCAAACAAATCAGAAGTGTATATCAGGCGGAAAGGAATGCTATGAAGAAAGTCATTGCAATTACAAACCAAAAGGGTGGCGTCGGTAAGACGACCACTTCCATCAATCTCTCCGCTGCCCTGGGGGAAGCAGGAAAGAAAGTCCTGGTGATCGATATGGATCCTCAGGGGAACACCACCACGGGATTCGGTGTCAACAAGAATGAACTGGAGCGCACGGTGTATGAGGTACTGATCGGTGAAAACACGATCCAGGAATGTATTATCCCGGATATCTTTAAGAATGTGAGCCTGGTTCCTTCCAATGTGAATCTGGCAGGTGCGGAGATCGAGCTGAACGACGATAAGGATAAGCATTTTGTCCTGAAGAATGATCTGGACTATGTGCTGGATTCCTACGATTTTGTATTGATCGACTGCCCTCCTTCCCTGAACCTGCTGACCATCAATGCACTCACCACCGCACAGACGGTACTGGTTCCCATTCAGTGTGAGTATTACGCATTGGAGGGTGTGAGCCAGCTGATCCATACCATCAATCTGGTGAAGGATCGCATGAATCCGGAACTGGATCTGGACGGTGTAGTCTTTACCATGTTTGATAACCGTACGAATCTGTCTGCCCAGGTGGTGGAGAATGTGCGTGCAAATCTGCATCACTATATTTACAATGCCATGATTCCCAGAAATGTCAGACTGGCAGAGGCACCCAGCTACGGAAAGCCCATCACGGAATATGATCCCAAATCCACCGGCGCCGAGAGCTATCGCGCACTGGCCAGAGAAGTGATCGAACACCACAATGCGATGAATGCCGTACAGAAGGTGCGGTACGAAAATTAAGAGTTAAAGAGGAGAAGGTATGGCTGCGAAAGGTGGATTAGGAAAGGGACTGGATTCCCTGATCCCGCAGATGGAAGGTGCGGGAAAGAAAGACAGCGCTGCAAAGGGTGGAAAGCAGGTGAGTTCGACGGAAGGCGGGATCACGATGGTGAAGATCACGTCCATCGAACCCAATCGGCAACAGCCCAGAAAGAATTTCAATGAAGATGCATTGCAGGAGCTGGCGGATTCCATTAAGGATAACGGTGTGCTCATCCCTCTCCTGGTACAGGATCGCGGAGATCATTACGAGATCATCGCCGGTGAGCGGAGATGGAGAGCCAGTAAGCTGGCAGGTCTGAAGGAAGTACCGGTCATCATCAAGAATCTGTCGGAGCAGAAGATCGTGGAGATCTCTCTCATTGAGAATATCCAGAGAGAGGATCTGAATCCCATCGAAGAAGCTCAGGCATATAAGAGGCTGCTGGATGAGTTCCATCTCCGCCAGGACGAAGTAGCTGAGCGTGTCTCCAAGAGCAGATCCGCAGTGACCAACTCGATCCGTCTGTTGAAGCTGGCAGATGAGGTTCAGGCGATGCTCATCGATGAGAAGCTGTCCACCGGACATGCAAGAGCACTCCTGGCCATCGACAATCCGGCGAGACAGTACGAGATCGCTCAGATCGTATTTGATCAGAAGCTCAGTGTCCGTGAAGTGGAGAAGCTGGTCAAGAATCTGGATAAGCCGAAAAAGGAAAAGAAAGCAGATGACGAGACCCTGCAGCTGCTCTACAGAGATCTGGAGGAAAAGCTGAAGGTTGCTACCGGCACCAAGGTAGTGATCCACGGAAAAGGGGACGGTTCCGGAACAATTTCGTTGGAGTTCTACAATCACGATGATCTGGATCGTTTGGCCAACCTGATGAAGGGCGGCGAAGCATAAATCTTTTTCCGGGGAGGGAACAGGCTTGGATAGTCAGATCTTTCGCAGTATCGGGATCGATGGGATCGATCCTGCAATCTACATTATAATTCTGACAGTAATGTCATTTGGACTCCTGATCACCTGTATCGTTCAGGGCGTAAAGCTGCACAGAGAGCGGGTCCGTCTGGACAAGCTCATGGCAGGAAAGGACGGCAGGAGCCTGGAAAAGAAGATCGATCAGATCATGGACGATAACCGCTACCTGCTGGGTGCGGTGGATGATCACAAGGACAGCATCAAATACCTCACCAGAAGATTGAGCGTGGTTTTCCAGAAGTCCGCATTGCTGAAGTACAATGCACATCAGAAGATGGGCGGAGAGCTGAGCTTCATCCTGGTGCTCCTGGATGAGAACAATACCGGCATTTTGATCAATTCGGTCAATGTCACGGAAGGCTCCTATGTGTACTCCAAGGTCATTGAAAACGGCAAGAGCAAGATCGAGCTGGGACCGGAAGAAATCCGGGCACTGGAGCAGGCTATTGAGACAGAACTTCCCAGATAAGGCAGTCCGGAAGGAATGCGGACGGGGAAGAAAATCATAGAACGGAGGCATAAAAAATGATCGACATTAAATTTCTGAGAGAGAATCCGGAGATCGTAAAGGAGAACATCCGTAAGAAGTTTCAGGATGAAAAGCTCGCCCTGGTGGATGAGGTGATCAGCCTGGATGCGGAGAATCGGAAGGCAAAACAGGAAGGCGATGATCTGAGAGCAAAGAGAAACAAGATCTCCAAGGAGATCGGCGCTCTCATGGCAAAGGGGCAGAAGGAAGAGGCGGAAGCAAAGAAGGCGGAAGTCGCAGCCGGCGCTAAGCGTCTGGCAGAGCTGGAGCAGATCGAAGAGGAACTGTCCGAGAAGATCACGAAGATCATGATGGTCATCCCGAACATCATCGATGAGAGCGTTCCCATCGGTAAGGATGATTCCGAGAACGTGGAGATCCAGAAATACGGTGAGCCGAAGGTTCCCGCTTTTGAGGTTCCCTATCATGCGGACATCCTGGATCGTATCGGCGGACTGGATAAGGAAGCTGCGGGACGCACCAGCGGAAACGGATTCTACTATCTCATCGGAGATGCGGCAAGACTGCACTCCGCAATGCTGAGCTACGCCAGAGATTTCATGATCGACAAGGGATTCACCTATTGCATCCCTCCCTTTATGATCCGCAGCAGTGTGGTGCAGGGCGTTATGAGCTTCAAGGAGATGGAAGCCATGATGTACAAGATCGAGGGTGAGGATCTGTACCTCATCGGTACTTCCGAGCATTCCATGATCGGTCGCTTCAAGGGTGAGATGGTGGAGGAGAGCAAGCTCCCCATCACCATGACCAGTTATTCTCCCTGCTTCCGGAAGGAGGTGGGAAGCCACGGCATCGAAGAGCGAGGCGTATACCGCGTGCACCAGTTCGAGAAGCAGGAGATGGTAGTCCTGTGTAAGCCGGAAGAGTCCATGGACTGGTACAACAAGATGTGGTCCTACACTGTGGAATTCTTCCGCAGTCTTGACGTTCCTGTCAGAACGCTGGAGTGCTGCAGCGGTGATCTGGCAGACCTGAAAGTAAAGAGCTGTGACGTGGAGGCATGGAGCCCCCGTCAGCAGAAGTACTTCGAGGTGGGATCCTGCTCCACCCTTGGAGACGCGCAGGCGAGACGTCTGGGCATCCGCACCAAGGGGGAGAACGGTACCTATTTCGTACATACGCTGAACAATACCGTGCTGGCAACGCCCAGAGGACTCATCGCCGTACTGGAGAACAATGTGCAGGAGGACGGCAGCATCCTGGTGCCTAAGGCTTTGCAGCCTTACATGGGCGGCAAGGAAGTGATCCTGCCCATCGCATAAGCATTTCAAAGTTTTTTACCGAAATATACAGAAAGGAGGCAGTCTATGCACAGATATCTGAGAGCCATCGGATTTTCCGAGATCACTTCGCCGGAATACAAAAAGCTGATGATCGATACCATTAAAAATCCGGACTATCGCGGCTATACATTGTCTGAAAATGACGATTTTCTTGCAGAATTTAGCAAAAACTATGCCTCCGAGCTGGGTTTGACCGTATCCGGCACCTTCGATGAGAAAGAAAACTTTCAAATTGAGTATGTTTTTCCTTATCTGAAGGGTGCCGGCATTACCTCTTACGAGGATGTGTCCGTGGAGCGTCACGCAGCGGAGGAGTCCTTCGCAGGGATCTGCGACGATTATCGTCTGGGAATCTCTCTGATCTTCTATCTGCAGAACAGGATCCCTTATGTGAAGGCACTCACCACGAAAAAGCTGCCGGTACGCGGCACCACCCTCACGCTGTCCGCTCTTTCCGTTCGCGGGAGCGTGCTGCTTCCCATCGTGAAGGATTCCTGGGATCTGAACAGGCGCAAGGAGCAGTCCACCAAGCGCCAGGCGCTGATGCGGGACGCAAAAAACGGAAATGAGAAAGCCATTGAAAGCCTGACCCTGGAGGATATGGATACCTACCAGGAAATGTCCCGCCGGATCTATCGGGAGGATCTGTACTCTCTGGTGGAGACCAGCTTTATGCCTTACGGTGTGGAGTGTGATCAGTACGCCATTTTGGGAGAGATCCTCTGCGTGCAGACTGTGACCAATTCCGTGACAAAGGAAAAAATAGATATCCTGACGGTTCAGGTGAATGATTTGACTTTTGATGTTGCCATCAATATAATTGATTTGGTTGGCGAGCCGAAGGTTGGCCGTCGTTTCAAGGGTGTGATCTGGCTGCAGGGCAGGATCAATTATCCCGAGGAGATCTGACGCGGTACGACCTTTTGTCTTTGACAAATGTTACGGATTGCTTCGTTGCGTTGCAACTCTCGCAATCCGACGAACACTCACAATCCGCTAATTTACTTCGTAAATTGCTACTTGCTCGTGTTCGGGCGGGTCATAAAGCCATAATGCTTATTCTGCGAGCAGAAACGCATTATGATCTTTTGACCCTGACATTATATCAGTTTCTGTAGCTCAGCAGGATAGAGCGTCCGCCTCCTAAGCGGAAGGTCGGCGGTTCGAATCCGCCCAGGAACGCTGAAAAGAGAAGCTTCTGCGGAAGCTTCTCTTTTCTTTTTCCCATTTTTTCCGAAAGGTGAAGGGTCTTACG
>JAILAF010000036.1 GCA_024681775.1 Lachnospiraceae bacterium | reverse complement strand
CGGGATGTAGATGGCCTGCACCTCCGGATCCTCCACCAGCTCCCGGTAGCTGCCGTAAGCCTTTGTAAAACCGTACTCCTCCTTGAACCGCTCCGCCTTCTCAAGGCTCCTGCCTGCGATGGCGTACATCTCACAGTGCTCCGCCTGCTTCATCCCCGGAATGGTGCACCCGCGTGCGATGTTTGCCGTTCCCAAAATACCCCATTTTACCATGCTCGTTTCCTCCGCATACGCAACAGGAAGCCGGGGGTAAATCGCTTCGCCCCCAGCCTGCAACCTGCTATCTGCATTTATTATGCGCCCGTTTTGGCAGGAAAACACGCCCGTTTTTGCTGTGTTTTGACGGAAATATGTGCGCATTGTTTTTTTCTTTTTTGTGTGTTATAGTATGCCCCAAGCAGATGATTCCAACGATCATTTTTTCTTTTCTTTTTTCCCCGGAGACACTTTTTATACACCAGAAAACATCAACTATAGCACATTGTGCTATAATATTTTTGGTGATTTTTGACTGTTTGTTGGGTTCTTTCATCTGCCGTATCACAGAGAAAGGAGAACTCAATGCCGGGAGAATTAGCTATGATTACTACGAAAGCAGATGCTTATTCCATGATCGAAGCCATGTCTGAAAAAGACTTTTCCGAGCTGTGCACACTGCTGAACAGCATTTTTGAAAAATCCGAGCAACGGAAGGCCGCAGAAGCGAAATTTGTCGCAGAAGTCAAAGCAGCAGAAGAATCCGTGAGCAATGGAAACTATGTCACCCTGCCTCAGCTGCATGAGTTTCTGGGTATGTAGCGATTGAGAAAAGTCATTATTGAAACGGATGTGAGTCGCAGACTCGTTGCATTAAAGGAATATCTGATCCTTGTGCAGGGCGAAAAGAAAGGGAAAAATACCATCAAAGAAATCCTGGATGCCATCGAGAATCTGGGAATTTATGAGAAGATCGGAGACAATATCCGCGAACGATTTCATGTGGAATGTCCTGACAACTGGTATCTGCTTTACGTAAACAAAAACTACTTTGTCTTCAGTAAAACCGAGCAGACCATCAATGTCCTGAAGATGTATGATTACAGGCAGGATTTTATCCATGATCTGTTTGGAGTAGAGATGCGAAGCAAGGAATCAAAAGAATATTGGGGCGAATAAAACAGGGCCTCTCCTGCGGATGCAGGGGAGGCCTTGTTCTATTCTCTTGATTCTTTACAGGAGGCCGAAGCTCTCCAGCAGATTGAAAAACTCCTCGGAGTCGGTGAAGCCGTAGATGATCTGTAGACGATCCGCTCCCGCCTCCAGCCTCCCCATCCAATCTGCGAAGCCGCTCGCATCGGGCTCGCGGTCAAAGAGAGCGCGGTACATATCCGTCACAAACACTTCGTTGGAGGTCTCCTTGTCCAGATACTCCGGGGAGAAGAAGAAGCCTACTCTGGCGACCCAGGCAGCCTCCATGGACCCGGATGCGATGCCCCGCACCCAGTAATCGATACCGTCCTTTTCTCCGGATCTGCCCAGGCACCTGGTGTAGAGCCGCTCCACAAAGCGGCGGATGCCGGGATTTACGGCTGTTCCGTCCTCGTTCATGATGCCGCGGACGATGCCGTAGGCCTCACAGAGATTCTCAAACTCCGGAGAATTCACGAATCCGCTGAGGACATAAGCTCTGGTATAGCCCCTGTTCAGATAGTCCAGCCAGCCGTTAAAGCCGACCTCATCCGGATCTCTGTTGAAGAAGGTGCTGTACAGAACCGTCAGGTACTCGGCATTGCTCAAGCCTCGATTGGCGAACTCCTCGCCCATGATAAATCCCTGCGCCAGTCCCGCGCCGTCATTCACATGATCCAGCAGCTGGCGGGTCCAGTGCTCCAGGCCTGCTCCTTCCGCCTCGCGTCCCAGGGCCTCGGTGTACATCCGCGCCACAAAGGCCCTCACCAGCGCTTCCGTGTCATCATCAGGGATCGTGTCCTGCTGCGTGGAAAGGCGGATCGATTCGTTTGTCTCCTTGGGAAGGAAGGTGTAGGCGTTCCCATCCCGGTCGAAGAATCTGCCGGGGAGCGGGACATCCAGATTCAGATTTTTCGGCGTCCGGATGGACGTTAATGCGCTGCAGCCGGACAGCATGCCGTAGGCGTCCGTTACGCCGCTCATGTCCCATCCGCTCAGATCCAGGGAGGTCAAAGCGCTGCAGCCGTAAAAGGCGCACTCCGCGTCCGTGACATTTTGCAGGTTCATATTCGTCAGATTCACGGATGTGAGGCGGGTGCAGCCGTAAAACATATAGTACATACTGTCGATCACCACACCGTTTTCCACAGCAAAGGAGCTGACGGTATTTTGCACACAAAAACCTGTGCCGGTCGCGGAATGGCGTCTGCTACTGATGTGGGTGCGGTATTCTCTGCCGTTGATCCTGGCAATGGCAGGAACGGCAAGGTTCGCGGCGGTGCCGGTATAGCCGGAAAGAAAGATGGAGCCGGTACCGTACTCATATTCATACTCGTAATCGTTCTGCCAGGTGGTGTCCTCTTCCCCGCTGTCGTCAACGGGATCGTCCACATCCGGAGTGGCGGCGGTCTGCGTAACATTGTAGGTCTTCCCCGCATAGGTCACGGTGGCGGGATGCGCACTCAGGGAATCTCCGTTCAATGCTCCCACCACTTCGGCGGTATAGGTCCCGTCGCCGCGGGTGGTAAGCCCATTGGTGATAAAGTACTGATAGTCTGCGTCCGTAAAGTAGGGAGAAACGTGGCTCTGGGAGCCGGAATCCTCATCAAGGACGCAGTTGGAGTACTCCATGGTGTCCGGGATCAGGCCATCCCACTCTGCAAGGGACGAGGACTCTGCCACATGTCCGTTGATGTATTCCCCGTTCCTGCGCTGCCCTGCAACGTTATAATAGCCGTAATCATAAGTGCCATCATCGTTGTCATCCCAGGTGGCATCGAAAAGATACCAGTGATTGTGGAGCTGCACCAGGTTCCAGGCGTGGCTGGAACCGGTCACATTGATCGTCCGGATCCCCACTGCGTTCAGCAGGATCCCTGCGGTGGCAGCGTAGCCCGCGCAGACCGTAGCACCGTCATGGATCAGAGAGTATGCCCCCTGCTCCCAGTCGATCCTGCTGGTCTGACTGTCGTACATCAATCCGGGATTCTCCGCCGCAGCGTGATCGTAGGTGGTATGCACACAGATGAGATCATGCAGGACCTGCTCCTTCGCCTCGGGAAGGGATGTGGCATTCGCCTGCCGGATCCATCCGCTGACCACATTCGTAAACTCCTCTACGGCCGCACTTCTGTCCGCCCCCGCCTGAAACTCCGGGTAAAGTCTGACAACGCCCGGAATACTGTTAACCACATTGTTGAGGATGAAAAACTGCGGGTGGCTCAGCTTAAACATGTTGTTGATCTGAAAGCCGGTCAGATGATCCAGCGTCAGGTCATCGGTCCTGACAGCAATGGAAGCAAAGTCATCGGCGGCGTTTTGCATCACCTGAATGCAGGCTTCCTCCATGCGGTGCCAGCACTCCCGCTCGTCTGCCGTCAGCAGATTATAAACAGCGGTATGGTGGAACTGTCTCCAGAAGGAGGCATCGCTCGCGAGCTGAACCGCTTTCTCGGAAGGAGCGAAATAATAGCAGTCCGCTGCGGTTACGTCAACCGGCTCATCCACAGGAATGACAACCGTGTCAGCATATCCGTACCAGTCGGGGAGATAATTCTCCGCCGCGGCAGTCTCATCCGCAGGGAGCTCCGCGCTCTCTTCCATCCCCTGCTGCGGCGCATACTCTGCCGCCTGCAGTGCAGGCGCAGGCATTCCGGCGATCAGCAGCGCGGCTGCGCTCAGCAGTCCCGCGATCCGATACATGTTTCGTATCATAGTTCCTCCTTTGTCTGCCCGGGGCAGACACGCATGGTTACGATCCCTAAAAGCGGATCTCCGTTGCGTTTTTCTTTCTTGATTTACTCAGGCTGAATGTCTCTTTCTTCCAGAAACTTCCGGATCTCCTCATATCGTTCCAAAACCGCCTGTCTGGCGGGATGGGGGATCCAGCTACCGTTGTGATGGTGCACGGTGTAGCTGTGCTCCGTGCGATAAATGACGCCCGTGTCAAAACTCTTGCAGGTCAGCGTCTCAAAAGGATAGATCGTGATGTCCTCCACAGACTGGAAGGACCCGTTTTTCCGAAGGCCATGCTTTTCGATAATCTGCGTGTATCGCACCGGGCAGGTGGAAGTATCCCAGGAGCCGTCCTCCTTCCGGTAGGGTCTGCGCTCATAGCTCTCGCAGATCTCCTGCAGGACCGGGTGCCCGGGAGCCGCTCCCATGCCGGAGCCGCATTCGATCCGGTCCATGGACTCGAAGCCCATGTAGGCGTCATTGTACAACAGATCGTCAATGGGGCGAAGCATCTCCACGTCCAGATCCATATACACTCCGCCGTACCTGCGCAGGATGTCCGCTCTGGCGTAATCCGAGGCGAATGCCCAGTTCCCGTCGGCGATGGCCTGGTCGAAGAACAGGCACCCCTCCGGTCGATAACTGTTCAGATCCCAGATCCGGATCTCAAAATCAGGCGCATACCGCTTCCAGGAATCCAGGCATTTCCGGTACAGATCCGGCAAAGGGTCCCCCGAAAACCAGATGGCATGGATCACCTTTGGAATGACAGGTGCGTCATGTTTGTGATAATGCAACGGTGGCTTTTCCGCCGTAAGGAGCTGCAGATCCTCATAGAGGAACTCCGGATACATGGACGGTATGGCTTCGAAGGCAGACAGGGCTGCGTCAGCCCGGAGCTGCGCCAGCACCTCATCGTACCCGCTCACGGCGATGAGAATCACCGTCCGCTCCCTGTCCATTTGCGCAATGCGCTCCTTCGGAAGCAGGGGCATGCTCTCCCCATCCGGCAGAGAGCGCTTCGTCCCCGGGATATCCACAAAGCCCCGGAGCCGATCCAGCAAGCCGCTCTTTTGCAGGAACCGAAGCGTGCTGCTCCGGAAGCGTTTCCCGCTTCCCCAACAGACGATGTCCTTCGTCTTCAGTTGTTCAAAATACGCTGCCAGTGTCATTTCGTACTACCGATAATCAGCCGACACATCCATAAATTCCCTGGTGCCTCGGATATAATCAGCGTAGGCCGTCTCAGCATCCTTGCCATGAAACACCTTGCAAAGCCCGCACATGTCGCAATCTGCGATGCAAGGGAATCGCTCTTTGATATAGCTTCTGCGCTCTTCCTCGGTAGAACCGGTAATCTCCGGTGCATTTCCCATGGGCCAAATCCTCTCAATGTATCTGCCTGCCCTGACGGTAGGTATCCATGTACTCCATGTTGATCTCACGGATCTCCTTCTTCCCGTCGATATAGTCCTGATAGATGTCCCAGGGGCTCCCACCGCCCAGCCAGCAGGAGGAACAGTTTTCGCACCCCCCGCCGCAATCAAGGGATGCCTTCACGATCTGTTCGCGCTCTTCCCGAGTTGTGTCTTTGATCAGAATGGATTTCATGATTATCCTCCCCTCACACTATCAGTATAAGCGATGGGATGTGTATTACAAGGATTCCTACTGCTCCGCTGTTCGTCGCAGAGTCACTCCCGATTTGCCAAAAAAGAACGGCTGCGGATTGCCCGGATCACCATGCATACGGGGACCAGCAGGAAGCTGACGGATACAAACAGGAAACCGTTCTTTACGGTAGCGTCAAAAAGTACCAGGAAGTAAGCAGCCGCCTCCGCCAGAAGACAGAGGATGACAGCCGGGATCAGGAGAAGGATGAAGCCCGTCTTCTGCCCCTTGGTATACCCCTCTTCATGATGGGCCAGCACTGCACCATGCCACTTCCCCAGGAGAAAATACCCGGCGGAGGCAAGCAGGATCCCGGCTGCGTAGCACAGGGGATTCACCTCCACAAGCTTCGTGGACCAGGGAAAGAAAAAGATCCAGGCGATCCGGGTATCCACCACTTTCGCCATGGAATACTCCAGGAAGACCGTGCAAAAGCTGAGAACGATCAAGGCAAGATAGTAAAGCGTGCTAAGTCCAATGATCCTTTTGAAACGATACATGTCACTCCTCTGAATCATAAATCATTAACCAACAATATTTTATCACGCAGTCGCGGCATAGCAAAATATTCACGATCGTGAACGGCAATCGGTGAAAAAATATGGGAAGATGCTGTTCGGGAAGAGAGCTACGAACAGGGTTATGGCAATGGCTTTAGCAATGGGTACAACAATGGCTATGACAGTGGCTATGACAGTGGCTATGACTTTGCTCGACTATATAGCACTGTTGTCGTATTCGATTGCAGTGTTTCAGTTGGGATATATGTTCGGACATGAACGGAAAAAGAGATAACCGCTCCTCTCGCAAAAAGGTTTAACGGTATCTCTTCCTACCAACAACCTGAGGGGCGCCGTGCACTACGGCAACGCCTCTTTTTTTATGTCTTCATATTACGTTCTAATCATCGATTCATCAACTCCGGCCACGCCACGGTAAAGCAGGTCCCCTCCCCCACCTTGCTCTCCGCTGTCAGCTTCAGAGCCATGAGATCTGCCGCCTTCTTTGCCAGATACAGACCCAGTCCGCTGGACTTTTTGTCCAGGCGGCCGTTTATGCCGGTGTAGCCTTTTTCGAAGATCCGGGGCAGGTCCTCGGAAGCGATCCCGATCCCGGTGTCGGAGATCAGGACGGCGCCTTCCCGCACCTCGATGGTGACGGCGCCTGCGGGGGTGTATTTGACCGCGTTGCTCAGGAGCTGCTCCAGGATGCAGGAGAGCCACTTGCGGTCGGTGACGACTTTTACGTCCGTGCCGGCATAGTTCAGGGCGATGCGCTTTTCCACGAACTGTGGCGCCAGCTTGCGGACGGACTCCCGGAGGATCTCGTCCAGGTCGTATTCCCGGATCAGGAGATCGTTGGAATCGCTGTCGATGCGGATGTACTGCAACGCCATCTCGGCGTAGCTCTCGATGCGGGAGAGTTCCACGTTCAGGGCATGGTGCTCGGGGGTGTCATCCGCCAGCTTTAGCCGCATCACGGCGATGGGGGTCTTGATCTGGTGGACCCAGGCGGTGTAGTAGTCCAGCATGTCCTGGCGCTCCGCGTCCGCCTCCGCGGTGATGCGCTCCAGCTCCGCACCCAGCCGCAGGATCATCTCCCGGTAGTCCGCTTCCGCCGGGGTCCCGCCTTCCGGCAGACTGCGCCAGTCCGTCAGGATGGAGGCCAGGGCGTGTTCCCGCTCCGCGCTCTCCCGCTTTTCCCGGAGGAAAGAGAGCAGGAGGGCTACTGCCAGCAGCACTGCTGCCAGCACGGTGGCATAGACCAGGGGCTCTGTCAGGATATCATAGAGTGCAAAAACCGACACGTTTGTCAGAGTGATCACGAAAAAGATGCCGATGGCCAGGATGTTTTTCCGCAGGACCTCCCGCAGGATTGTACCGTTTCCCCTTTTCTTCATGAGATCATGTACCCGCTTCCCGGTTTGGTGATGATGACGTCCGACAGCCCCGCCCCCTCCAGCTTCTTCCGGAGGCGGGTCACGTTCACGGTGAGGGTGTTCTCCTCCACGAAGCAGTCATCGTTCCAAAGCTTCAGCATGAGGGCGTCGCGGCTCACGATCTTGCCCCTGTTTTCCAGCAGCGTATGCAGAATGCGGAATTCATTTTTGGTCAGGTCCAGGGTGCTGTCCCCGATCCGCACCGTGTTGTCGTTCAGATGCAGCACCGCACTGCAAAACTCGATGGTATTGCCACCACCGCTTCCAATCTCGTAGCTCCTGCGCAGGACCGCCTGCACCTTGGCAGTAAGGACCATGGGGTCCACGGGCTTTGCGATAAAGTCGTCTCCGCCCATGTTGATGGCCATCACCAGGTTCATGTTGTCGGAAGCGGAGGATAGAAAGACAATGGGCACAGTGGAAGCCTTACGGATCTCCGCAGTCCAGTAGTAGCCGTTCTGGAAGGGCAGCATGATATCCATCAGGATCAGCTGGGGATCGTAGTCCCGGACCTCCTCCGTCACGGCGCGAAAGTCCGACACCACGCGCACTTCGTTGCCGCTGTTTTCCAAGGATCTCTTCACTTCCGCCGCCAGTGCGGCATCGTCCTCCACGAGATAAATGCGATACATCTCTTTCCCTCACCCTGTCGATTCAGATT
>JAILAF010000142.1 GCA_024681775.1 Lachnospiraceae bacterium | reverse complement strand
GCCCCGTCTTCCTCCTCCTCACCTCGGAAGACTACGCCGCCAACGCCGATGCTCCCGCCGTCGCAGCAGGCACGAAGGTTTATGACACCGACGGGTATGTCATTCTTAACTATGACACTCCGGAGGCGTTAGCGGAGGAGTGAGTACACAGTTTGGACGCGTCCCGCGCTCATATTTTCCGGTTCGGACACGCTTCCGCTAAGTGTTTTGTCACGTAGCGGATGCTAAGTTCGCACTTCGCCCGAGGGCTTGTGCTCACTAAGCACCGACGGCAAAACATTGTCCTCACTCGGATAAATATGGTCACGGACCGCTAGCTACCAGCCTGAAAGCAGATCCTACATAATTTGCAGTAGTTATCAACATGCCCGGGAAGGCATATGCCCGGCGTGAGGACTGTCTTTTGCCGCCGGTACTTAACGAGCACGCCGTAGGCGATGCGAGTTTAGTACCGCTGCGTGCAAAAAACCAAGCGGAAGCGTGTCCGAACACGGGTATATGCCTAACCCGGGCCGGTAGAACCCTACTAAAACTAAAAGGAACCTTACACTAAGTATGAGTAACAAAACGAAACTCTCCACCGGCTACTACATCGGTGTGATTACTTTAATACTGGCGCTGCTCATCACCGACAGCATTTTAGTCGCCCGCCGCGAAGGCTACCACATGGACGAGATCCTCTCCTACGAGCTCTCCAACGCAGAGTTCACCCCCTGGATCACCCCCATCCAGCCCGAAGGCCGCCTGGAAAAATACTACCGCGAGATGATCAAAGGAAACGGCATCCGCGAGACCTTCTCCAACCTCTTTGCACAGGCAGGCGACGTCCTTTCGAGACGAGGCGACTCCACCGCAGCAAACTATAAAGCCGATGTCTACGACGAGCCCGTCTGGTTTTCCGCAGACGATTTTACGGACTATATGACCTACGACAGCGAGGATTCCGTCCCCGTCCTGTCACCCTATTACAACTCCACCACCGATAACCACCCGCCCCTCTACTTCATCCTCGTGAATATCTTCAGCATCTTCGCGGGGGAGCGGTTTTCCCAGTGGCCGGGCTCTGTCCTCAACATGCTCTTTCTCGTGGGCAGCGTCCTCATGCTCCTCAGACTTTTTGCGAAAGTCTACGGGAAGCCCTACCTGGGACTGGCGGCAGCGGCCATGTACGGATTTTCCGCTGCGGGCATCAATTCCGTCATGCTCATCCGGATGTATATGATGGTGGTATTCTGGTGCATCACCGTGATGTGCACTACACTGGAAAAGCTGCACGCCGCCGAAGCCGGAGCCGAAGAGTCCCCTTTTGCAAAGCAGAACAAACTTCTCATCTGGGGTACCGCATTGGGATTCCTGAGTCAGTACTTTTTCTGCTTCTTTGCATTGATGCTGGCGGGCTGCACCATTGTAAGACTCGCAAGAATCGGGCGCAAAAAAGACATCCTCTGCTACCTGCGCTCCAATGCCTTTGCGGCCCTGGCGGGACTTCTCCTGTACCCCTTCGCCTTCCATGATCTCCTTCACACCGACCGCGGCGTGGAAGCCCTGGAGAGCATGACCTCCGGCCTGGCCGGCCTGGCGGGGCACATGGGAGACTTCGCCCTCCTTACCATCAGGGAGACTCTGGGTGGCTGGATCGGCTTTGGCATTTTTGCGCTTCTGATTGCAGTCCTCATCGCCATCCGTTTTCCGGAGGGCGCTGTGAAAAACATCGTCACACCCGCTGCCTGCTTTTTGGGCTATTTTCTCATCGTCAGCCGCGTGGCACCCTATCAGGTGGACCGCTATATGATGCCGGCGTTTCCCATGATTCCCGTGATCTTCGTCCTCCTGGTGGATGCGCTCCTGGAGAGGACCGGAGAGCTGATCCGCAAGCCGGGGGGAGAGAGCCTGAAAATCCCGCTCAGACTGGAGGGCGCTGTGCTGGCACTGGGACTGCTCCTGGTGCTGCCGAACCTCTGCCTGCATTTTGATACGCAGGAGTATTCCTTCAGGGGGTACAACGCGCAGCTTCAGGTGGCGGAGCAAAACGCGGGTCTGGATTGCATCTGCATCCATCCCGGGTACGGATTTTACCGGAACGTGCCGGAGATGATGCGGTACCGGAACTCCCTCATCACCAAGGAGGAGGAGCTCCTGGAGCGGGTCTACGACCAGCGGATCGTGGATGATACGCAGATGATCCTCATCTGCGGCAACGGCGTGGACCGGGAGAAAATGCTGGAATACATGGGCTCCTGGTACGGCTATACCGAGAGCAAAGTGCTCTTGCAGGAAGGAATCTACGGCGATACGATTATCAGGATCGCAAAGCCGGAGGCAAAATAGGGAAAGGAGATCCTATGAGCAACGAAGAAATAAAAGCAAATATCCCCGCCATCGCAGGCGGTACCCCCATCCGTCAGGGAAAGCCTACCCTGTACTACGGAAAACAGCTGATCGAGGAGGACGACATCGCGGCCGTGGCCGAGGTACTGCGGAGTCCCGAGATCACCTGTGGCCCCAAGATCGGAGAGCTGGAAGAGGAGCTCTGCCGCATCACCGGTGCCCGTTATGCCGTGGCTTGCTCCAACGGCACCGCAGCCCTGCACATGGCCTGCATGGCTGCCGGCATTACCAAGGGCGACGAGGTCATCGTATCCTCCCTGACCTTTGCGGCTTCCGCCAACTGTGTCCTGTACTGTGGGGGCACCCCCGTTTTTGCGGATATCCGGGAAGATACCTATAATATTGACATTGAGTCAATAAAAGAGAAGATCACCCCCCGCACCCGTGCCATCATCGCGGTGGACTTTACGGGACAGGCGGTACAGCTGAAGGAGCTCCTGGCCCTGTGCCGTGAGAAGCGCCTGCTCCTCATCGAGGATGCGGCCCATTCCCTGGGAACCAAATACATGGGGCGCCCGGTGGGCTCCATCGCGGACATCACCACCTTCAGTTTCCATCCCGTGAAGACCGTGACAAGCGGAGAGGGCGGTGCCTGCACCACCAACAATACCGAGATCGCCCTGAACCTGGCGCTGCTCCGTTCCCACGGCATCACCCGGAACAAGGACATCGAGAGACACCCCAGCGACGATCCCTGGTACAATGAGCAGGTGCTCCTGGGCTTCAACTATCGCATGACCGATTTCCAGGCAGCGCTGCTCCTGAGCCAGCTGAAGAAGCTGGATCGTTTCGTGGCAGCCCGGGCGGCCATCCGGGAAAAATACAATCGGGCGTTTGCCGACATCCCGCAGCTGATCCTCCAGACCAATATCCCGGAGTCCGAGACGGCGCAGCACCTCTACATCCTGCGGCTGAATGCCAAAAAGATCTCCTGCAACCGGAGACAGTTCTTCGACGCGCTCTGCGCAGAGGGCATCCACCCCCAGGTCCATTACCTGCCGGTGTATCGCCATTCCTTCTACGAGGCCATCGGTTATGCGCCCAATGAGTGCCCTGTGGCCAACAAGGTCTACTACGGTATCGTCAGCATCCCGCTGTATCCCGCCCTCACCGAAGAGGACACGGACGATGTCATCGCTGCCGTAAAACGTATATGTGAGTACTTCGCTATCTAAAGCTTAAGGCAGGGAATCTACCTTGAACGTGAAAGAAAAAATCGTCAAGTGCATAGAGATCCTCCTCCTGCTTGCAGGCGGCTTCCTGACGGCCTTTTTCTACAGGCTGCAGATGAAATATTCCGTCTGGAACACCCTGGGGGATGAGAAGATCCATATCGACCTGACGAGCAGCGGGCAGCAGATCGGCAGTGTTCTCGCGGTAGTCTTTATGATCGCTGTGTCATTTTTCCTGCTGCGGATGCTGAAAAAGAAAGGTCGCAGCACCCTGCCTGCGGGAGTGGTCGCGGTATTTACCGGCGTCTACGCTCTGGTGCTCCTGCTTTGGATCGCGCTCCTGCAGATGCCCCTGATCCCCGACGATACGGGCCTTTGCTACTCCAGTGCGGAAGCCATTTTTCTGAACAATTTTACGGATTATGCTTTTGCGAAGGATTACCTGGCGCGCTGCCCCCAGCAGCTGGGCATCGTCAGCATCGATCTGCTGGGCATGCGGCTGATGGGAGACCGGGCGGATCTCTTTTTTCAGGGCATCAATGCGGCTTTGCTGGTCCTGGCATACCTGGCGGGAGAGCGGCTGACCGCCCGCCTTTCGGAGCGGTTTGACAATCCTCTGCCGGAGCTTTTGTGGCTGGTTTTCGGGCTCCTGAACGCCCCGGCGATATGTTATGTAAACTACCTCTACGGTGAAGTGGCATGCCTGAGCACCATGGTGATCTGCACCTGGGCCCTTATGGAATATCTGCAGTCCCGGAAGATGGGCTGGCTGGCAGTCCTGCTTCCCGTGACGGCTGTCGGCGTGCTTCTTCGGATGAACACCCTGGTCTTTGTCATTGCGGCGGTTCTGGTGCTGCTGCTTCAGGCATTTCTGGACAAACGGCCCGCCCATCTGGTGGTGGTATTTTTGCTGGTGGCTTCGGCCCTTCTGCCCTCCCCGCTTTTGCGGAGCGTGTATGACCGGAACCCGGAGCTGAGCTTTCCCGGCGGGATTCCCAATTCCCTCTACATCGCCATGGGCCTCCATGACAGCTGGGTGGGGCCCGGCTGGTATGACGATTCCAACCGCACCGTGTACCTGGAGACGGACGGTGATCTCGCGCAGTGCCGGGAGATCGCTCGGGCGGACATCTCCGCCGCCATGGACCGCTACAAAGAAGACCCTGCCTATGCGAAGGACTTTTTCTACCGCAAGGTCCTGACCCAGTGGGCGGAGGCTTCCTACGGATCCATCTTCTGCTGCCTGTATTGCGGGTCTGAGAACGAGAAGGTGGCAGGCTTTGTAAATGAGCTGGTCTACGGGAAGGCAAACGGTCCCTACCGCACTTTCTTAAGCCTTTTTCAGGGGATCCTCTATGCGGGGATGTTCCTGGGGGCGGTCTTTGAATTCCTGGAACTTTTGACCGGCAGGCGTGAGCCGGATCCCGTGCGGATCCTTCCATGGCTGGCGCTGCTGGGGGGATTTTTGTTCAGCATTTTGTGGGAGGCCAAGAGCCGTTATGTCATGGAATATGTGGTCCTCCTGATCCCTTATGCTGCTTTGGGGTACGGGGAGCTGGCGCGGCGGTTATCACAGCTGCGCATCTCCGGCAGCGCCCGCATCCGTAAGGGCGGCAGCGGGAGAGAAAAAAAGCACTGACGGCCGCAACGGGCGGCTTGGCAAGGCACATGGAGCTGCCTTGCGAGGAGAGATTATGAACAGTCTTTGGAAGGATTTTTTCACAAAAGCACCCAATACGAAATTCACCAAGATCCCCATCGTGCGGATCCTGGCCCTGGTATTTCTGGACATCATGACGAGCCTCATCTGCTCCTTCCTGGCCATCTATATCAGGTATGATTTCCGGATGTCCGATATCGAGCCGCGCTTTTGGAACGCCTATGTGGCGGGGATGGTTCCCATCGTCCTCATCACCCTGGGGTGCTTTGCGGTTTTCGGCCTCTACAATTCCGTGTGGCGCTACGCCAGTGCCAATGAGCTGGTGAAGATCGTGGTCTCCACCCTGGCAGCTTCCCTGCTGTTCCTGGCGGAGAGCAGGCTGACAAAGCATTATCTGCCCCGGAGCTACTATCCTTTCTACTGGGTGTTCATCATGTTCGCCACCTGCCTGGTGCGGTTCGGGTACCGGATCCTGCGGCTCATCAACGCCAAGCGCAAGGACCTTTTCTCCCACAGTGAGATCTCCAATGTGATGGTGGTGGGCGCCGGCGCTGCGGGCAACATGATCCTGAAGGAGATCGAGTCCAGCCGCTATCTGGCCATGCAGGCCCGCTGTATCATCGATGACAACCCCGGCTGTCACGGCAAAAAAATGCGCGGTATTCCTATCGTGGGTGACCGCAATGACATCCCCGAGGCCGTGGAAAAATACCACATCGACGAGATCATTTTTGCCATCCCTTCCGCAAGTGTCCAGACCAGGAAAGAGATCCTGGAGATCGCCAAGGAGACGGGGTGCAAGCTGCGGACCCTGCCCGGCATGTATCAGCTCATCAACGGCGATGTGTCCGTGGCGAAGCTGAAGGATGTGGACATCGAGGATCTGCTGGGCAGAGAGCCGGTGAAGATCAACAACGACGAAGTGCTGAAGATGGTCATGGGCAAGCGCGTGCTGGTCACGGGGGGCGGCGGCTCCATCGGAAGCGAGCTCTGCCGGCAGATCGCGGCGCATGATCCCGCGCTCCTCATTATTTTTGACATCTATGAAAACAATGCCTACGACATCCAGCAGGAGCTGATCCGCAAGTATCCCTCCCTGCATTTGGAGGTGCTCATCGGCTCTGTCCGGAACACCGCAAGGGTGGAGAGCATTTTTGAAAAATACCGTCCCGACATCGTCTACCATGCTGCGGCGCACAAGCACGTGCCCCTCATGGAGGCCAGCCCGGGCGAGGCCATCAAGAACAATGTCATGGGTACCTGGAAAGTGGCCCAGGCGGCGGACAAGTACCATGTGGAGCGCTTTGTGCTGATCTCCACTGACAAGGCTGTCAATCCCACCAATGTCATGGGCGCGTCCAAACGCATCTGTGAGATGGTGATCCAGATGATCAACCTTCATTCCGAGACCGGCTTCGTGGCGGTGCGCTTCGGCAACGTGCTGGGCAGCAACGGCAGTGTGATCCCGCTCTTCAAGCAGCAGATCGCGGAGGGCGGCCCCGTGACGGTGACGGATCCCGAGGTCATCCGCTACTTTATGTCCATCCCCGAGGCCGTGAGCCTGGTGCTGCAGGCAGGCGCCTACGCCAGGGGCGGGGAGGTCTTTGTCCTGGATATGGGCAAGCCCATGAAGATCGTGGATCTGGCGGAAAATCTCATCAAGCTCTCCGGCTACCGGGTGGGAGAGGACATCGAGATCCGCTTTACGGGTCTGCGCCCCGGTGAAAAAATGTACGAGGAGCTGCTGATGAAGGCCGAGGGCCTGAAGCAGACGAAAAACGAGCTGATCTATGTGGGTGAGCCCATTCCCTTTGACGAGGAGGTCTTCCGGGAGCAGTTAAAGCGCCTGGAGGAAGCGGTGGCCACGGAGGATGTGGACATCAGGCCCCTCATCCGGGAGATCGTGCCCACGTATCATTATGAGGAGGAAAGGTGACCGGAACTATGAGCAGTATCGCCATCATTACGGCCCGCGGAGGCAGCAAGCGCATTCCGCACAAAAATATCCGGGACTTCTGCGGTAAGCCCATTCTGGCCTATTCCGTGGAGGCAGCGCTGCAGGCGGGATGCTTTGACGAGGTCATGGTGTCCACCGACGATCCCGAGATCGCAGAGATCGCAAAAAAGTACGGTGCCTCCGTTCCCTTTTTCCGGAGTCCCGAAACCTCCGGCGACTTTGCGGGCACCGCAGAGGTGCTGCTGGAGGTGCTGCAGGAATATGAAAAGCGGGGGCAGACCTTTGATCTGGCCTGTATCCTCTACCCCACGGCCCCCTTCGTGACGGCGGCGGTCCTGGCGGAAGGGGCGCGGAAAATGACAGAGGTGTCCGATGCGGACAGCCTCCTGCCCGTGGTGCGTTTTTCCTATCCCGTGCAGCGGTCCCTGGTGGAGCGGGATGGTGTACTGATCTTTGAACAGCCCCAATACCTGACCAGTCGTTCCCAGGATCTGGAGCCCCACTTCCACGACGCGGGGCAGTTCGTGTTTTTCCGGCCGGAGAGCCTGCGGAAAAACGGCAATCTCCTTCTGGGGAAGATCCTGCCCATGGAGATCCCGGAGACGCGTGTCCAGGACATTGACAACGAAACGGACTGGAAGCTGGCGGAGGTCAAATACCGCCTGATGATGGAAGAAAATGAATGAGAAGATGAGCAAATATGCATTGCGGGAGATCGGCGGTGACGAGGACCTGGAATTGATCTGTCGCTGGCGGATGGACCCGAAGATCACAAGATACATGAACACGGACCCGAAGCTGACTCTGGAGGGACAGCGGAAATGGGCTGCGAAAATTGCATCGGATCCCGATGTGTGGTATCGTATGGTCCTCGTGGACGGAGCGCCTGCAGGGGTCATCAACCTGACGCATCTGACGGATCCGGAGGGGCGCATCGGATGGGCCTACTACATCGGAGAGGACAGGCTTCGCAGCATGGAGCTTGCCATCAGCCTGGAAGCAGGCATGTATGACCATGTCTTTGGCACCCTGGGGAAGAAGGCCGTGGTCAGCGATGTTTTTTCCAAAAACAAGGGCGTCATCACCCTGCACAAGCTGCTGGGATGCAAAATCACGGCGGTGGTGCCGGACGCAGTAACCAAAAACGGCGAGAGCTTCGAAGTCACCTACATGGAAATGACGGCGGAGCGTTGGGCGGAGCAGCGGAAGAGCCTGAAGGTACAGGGAATTCCCTTCTCATAAACACCAATTCCCATCATGGAGGTTTTTGGAAAGAAAACGCTGATTCGCTTTTCTTTCAAACGAATTGGAGGAAATTATGAATCATGAAGTAATGATCGGAAAGCACAGGATCGCGGCGGATGCACCCGCCTATGTCATCGCGGAGCTGTCCGGTAATCACAATATGGATTATGACAGAGCCGTCAGGATCATCGAGGCGGCAGCGGAGGCGGGAGCCGACGCCATCAAAGTGCAGACCTACACGGCAGACACCATCACGCTGGATTGCGATGACCCCTGCTTCCAGATCACCCAGGGGACGCTCTGGGACGGCACGACCCTGCACAAGCTCTACGAGAAGGCCTACACGCCCTGGGAGTGGCAGCCGAAGCTCCGGGACAGGGCGCTGGCCCTGGGACTGGACTTTTTCTCCTCCCCCTTCGATCCCACTTCCGTGGACTTCCTGGAGGGGCTGGATGTGCCCTGCTACAAGATCGCATCCTTCGAGATCACGGACATCCCGCTGATCCGGAAGTGTGCACTGTTGGGGAAGCCCCTCATCATTTCCACCGGCATCGCCCACATCGAGGACATCGAGCTGGCGCTGGATACCTGCAGACAGGCAGGGAATGAAAATGTGATCCTCTTAAAGTGCAGTTCCGCTTATCCCACGCCTTATGAGGACATCAATCTGAAGACCATGGTGAATATGGCCCGGACTTTTGACTGTGTGACGGGACTGTCGGATCACACCATGGGCAGTGCCGTGGCCGTGGCGTCCGTTGCCATGGGCGGACGGGTGGTGGAAAAGCACCTTACCTTGCGCCGCGCGGACGGCGGTGTGGACAGTGCATTTTCCATGGAGCCGGAGGAATTCCGCCGCATGGTGGACGAGATCCGCATCGTGGAGAAGGCCGTGGGCAGAGTGACCTACGAGTTGAGCGAAAAGCAGACCAGGGAGCGGGAGCATGCCAGATCCCTCTTCATCGCACAGGATATGAAAAAAGGGGATGTTTTTACGCCGGAGAACCTGCGGAGCGTGCGGCCGGGATGCGGGCTCCACACAAAGTATTACGACGAGCTTCTGGGAAAGCGGATCTCCAGAGATGCGAAGCTGGGGACCCCCATGAGCTGGGACTTGCTGGATCATTAAGCACAGGAGATAAGGCATGAAAGTATTGGAACTGATCCTGTCGGGGGGATATTATTTTTCCATCGCCGCCATCGGCTTCATTATCCTGTTTTTCGTGGTGGCCGGGGTGAACGGAGATGTGCGCGCCCACACAAGAATAATGATGAATCGCACTGCGCTCATCGCTCTTTTCGGGTGTCTTGCGGAGATGGTATCCACCATCGCCAGTAACCTCGATGAGGTTCCGGTCCTGACGAAAACCATCTTGTTTTCCGCCAATATGTCCCTTATGTTCCTCTGTTCCATGTACTTTGACCGCTACACCTTTGCATATTTGTTCAAGGACGAGGACACGGAGGAAAGAGGCCGGAAATTCATCTACACCAACAGTATGATCGTGGTGGCATTCCATGTGGTCCTGCTGGGGAATTTTTTCTATCCCATCATTTTCTGGTATGACGACATGGGAGTCCATCAAGGGCCGCTGTATATCCTCATGGGATATGTCGCTCCGGCCTTTTACCTGGTCATCGGCCTGCTGGGGATCTATCTCCAGCGTAAAAAACTGCTCAGGCGGGAATTCCATGCCCTGCTTTCCATTCATATCATCGTGCTGCTGGGAGCGTTCCTGCAGGCCATCCTGAACGATGCGGTGCTGCTGGTGAGCTACGCCATCGCTGTGGGCCTCTATATCGTCAATTCCTTCCTGGAGTCCAAGGACTATCACATGCTGGTGGAGACCAACATCATGCTGGAGGACGCGGAGCACAGAGCAAACGAAGCCAACCGCTCCAAGTCCGCTTTTCTCTCCTCCATGTCCCATGAGATCCGTACGCCCATGAACGCGGTGCTGGGCTTAAATGAGATGACCCGGATGACCCTGACGGATGATGCACAATCGGAGCGGGAGCGCATCGAAAAATCCCTGGAATATTCCGAAAGTATCAAGAGCGCCGGCGAAGCGCTGCTCTATGTCATCAATGACATCCTGGACATCTCCAAGATCGAGTCCGGTAAGCTGGACGTGGTGACGGCGCCGTACCATATGAAGACCCTGCTGGAAGAGCTCAATTCCGTTTTTTCCTATCAGGCGGAAGGCAAGGGGCTCATGTACATCTGCCATATCGACGGGGATCTCCCGGGCTATGTGGAGGGGGATAAACTCCGTGTCCGTCAGGTCATTACCAATGTGATCAACAACGCCATCAAATATACCAATACAGGCACCGTCTCCCTGGATGTGGCCGGTGTGGTAAAGGGCGATGAGGTGCGATATGACATCTCTGTCACGGATACCGGTATCGGCATCAAGCCCGAGAGCCTGCCCCACCTCTTCGATGCCTTCACCCGGGTGGATGACAGCGAGACCCATTACATTGAGGGAACCGGGCTGGGACTGACCATCGTAAAGCGGCTCCTGAAGCTCATGGGCGGCGATGTGGAGGTGGAGAGCACCTACGGCAAAGGCTCTGTTTTCACCATCCATCTCCCCCAGAAGATCCTGTCCGGCGAAAAGATCTCGGAGTACAGCAAGGAGCAGGACAAGGCCAAGGAGAAGGCCGAGACCTTCAGTGCGGAGGGCTTCCGGATCCTCGTTGTGGATGACAATGCCATGAACCGCGCGGTGGCGAAGAACTTCCTGGAAAAAATGCACGCTGCCGTGGAGACCGCAAGCTCCGGTCCCGAGGGGCTGGAAATGATCCGCGGGAAGCATTACGACGTGGTACTGCTGGACCATATGATGCCGGATATGGGCGGCGACGAGGTGCTGCACATCATCCGTCAGCATCCCGAGGAATTCGTCGCCAACGCCGAGACTCCCATCATCGCCCTTACCGCCAATGCCCAGACGGGTCTCCGGGAGAAATACATCAATGAGTACGGCTTCACGGACTATATGGCGAAGCCTTTCCGCTACCAGGATATGGTGGCGCTGCTGCGGGCATATCTGAAGTAAGATGTTTGATTACTGACTAAGATACGACTCCGGCTCTCCGTATACCCGTGTTCGGACACGCTCCCGCTAAGTGGTCCGCAAATGCGTCAGCATTTGCGGACATGACACGTAGCGGTACTAAGTTCGCCGGTCGCTATCGCTACGGCTCACTAAGTACCGACGGCAAAACATTGTCCTCACTCCGGGTATACGGAGGCCGGAGTCTCTGTATGTATCAGTCAAAATAGAATGGTAACTGAGAGAAGAAATAGATGGAGTTAAAGTGTATTGGACATATATATACGGATTTGCCAGAGAAGTTCGGATTGCCC
>JAILAF010000071.1 GCA_024681775.1 Lachnospiraceae bacterium | reverse complement strand
GCCAGGATCACCTTCTGCTGGTTGCCGCCGCTTAAGGATCCCACAGGGGTCTCTCTGCTGGCGGTCTTGATGTTCAGGACCTTGATGTATTCATCCGCAAAGGCTTCCGCTTCGCTTCGGCGGATGGGTTTGAAAAAGCCGTTCATGACCTGCAGTGCCAGGATGATATTCTCCCGGACGCTGAGCTCTGCGATGATGCCGTCCCGCTTCCGGTCCTCCGCCAGGTATCCGATGCCGTGCTTCATGGCGTCGATGGGCTTGGTGATCTTCACGGGGTCGCCCTTGATCTTCACCGTGCCGCCGCTTACCTTGTCGGCACCGAAGATGGCTCTCACGCTCTCGCTGCGGCCCGATCCCAGCAGACCGGTAAATCCGTTGACCTCACCCTTGCGAATGGAGAAGTCGAAGGGAAGGGCATCGCTGCTGGAAAGGGATTTTGCTTCGTAGAAGACCTCCTTTTTCCCGGTCTCCTCTTCCTCGGTCTCCCCCAGCTCGCTGAGCTCATCCAGCTCCTTACCGATCATCTTGGCTACCAGCTCCACCTGAGGAAGATCTTCCGTCAGATACTCTCCCACCAGTTCGCCGTTCCGCAGCACCGTGATCCGGTCGCTGACTTCGTACACCTGCTCCAGGAAGTGGGTGACGAAGATGATACCGACGCCCTGGCTCTTCAGATCTCTCATGAGGTCAAAGAGCATGTTCACTTCCTTGTCATCCAGGGAAGAGGTGGGTTCATCCAGGATCAGGACCTTACATTTCATATCCACCGCACGGGCGATGGCCACCATCTGCTGCACCGCCAGGGAACAGCTCCCCAGCTGCTGGCTGGCTCTGGTGGGGATCCCCAGGCTGTCCAGGATCTCTCCTGCCCGCTTTTCATATTCCTTTTGCTTTACCCAGGCGCTGTCCTCGCGGCCGATGAACATGTTCTCCGCGACGGTCAGATTCGGACAGAGCGTGATCTCCTGGTACACCGTACTGATTCCTTTGTTCTGCGCATCCTGCGGGGACCTGATGCTGACCTTCGTCCCCTCCACGATGATCTCGCCGCCGTCCATCTGATAGACCCCGGTCAGGATCTTGATCAGGGTGGATTTCCCGGCACCGTTTTCCCCCATGAGCGCGTGGATCTCTCCCTTTCTCAGGGTAAAGTCCACACCCCCCAAAGCTCTTACGCCGGGAAAACGCTTCTCGATCCCGCGCATCTGCAGCAAGCAATTTTCCTGCATATCTTACCTCCTAAAAAGGCGCAGCCTGAGCTGTTTATTTACAGCCCAGCTGCGCCATTTGGGTCTAATTCATAAATTATTCGCCAAGTCCGTAGGTGTCGATGTCTGCCTGGGTAAGGGTCTTAGCATCGAAGCCCTTCTCCTGGTTGATGATCACCTTGGAAGAAGCGGTGGTCTTGCCCTTGATCAGGTCGCTGATGATCTGAGCCTGGAAGGGGCTGCACTGTCCGTCATAGTTCCAGGCACCTGCCAGCAGTTCTCTCAGAGCCCACTTGTTGCAGTCAAAGCCCATAACGATGACCTTGCCGTCTACGCCGTGCGTGATACCTGCTTCGTCAAGTGCTGCAACGGCACCCTTTGCCATACCGTCGTTCTCTGCATAGATAACGTTGAAATCTTCGCCGCTGTTGATCACAGACTCAACGATCTTCTTTGCCTCTGCCTCGTCCCAGGTAGCGGTCTGCTGAACAACCTTGTTCATCTTGCCGGATGCGAACTGCTCGTCCAGAGCACCGGTACGGCCGATCTGAGCGTCAGAGCCCATAGCACCCTGAATGTGGATGACATTGTAGGTATCCAGATTCTGATCCAGCAGCCAGTTCACTGCGGTCTCGCCTTCCTTAGCCATGTCGGAAACGACTGCTGCCTCGTAGAGGCTCTCGTCTACATCGATCATACGGTCAAAGAGGTAAACCTTGATGCCGGCTTCCTGTGCCTTCTTGAGGACCTCGTCCCAGCCGGTGGTCTCGGCTGCGGAGATCAGCAGGTAATCAACGCCCTCGGTGATGAAGCCCTGTGCCGCCTGAAGCTGCTCATCGTTCTTAAGGCTGTAAGCGGTCTTCAGATCGTAGCCGTTTGCTGCGGAGAAGACGGACTCCATATCCTTTACGTTTGCCTCGCGGTAACCGGACTCGGAAGGGGGGTTGTTAACCACGCCAACCTTGATGGTGCCGGAAGTAGCAGCTGCGGGAGTGCTTGCGGTGCTGCCGCCGTCACTGCTGTCGGAACCAGCGCTGCTGCCGGAGCCACAGGCAGTGAGTGCCAGGCTGGCTACCAGCGTAGCTGCCAATACGATAGATTTAAACCTTTTCATTTACTTTCCCTCCAATCATTTCTGTGCTGTCGCCGCCCTTACGGCGACTGTCTGCATTTAAGATATCGGATATCGGCGGAAAGGTAAATCAAGGTTCTTTTTGTTTCGGTTGAAAATGATTTCGGATTTTCCGAAATTTTTACAAACGGTGTATTTTCATTTTGTCACGGTTGATTTTGATACTGAGATCGGTATTCGGAGGGGGTGATCCCTGTATTTTTCTTAAAGATATAACTGAAATAATGGGCATCGTTGTATCCCACCTCATGCGCGATCTGAGAGCTTTTCAGCTGTGTGGTGCGCAGGAGTTCCTTGGCCTTGCCCAGCCGCAGAAAGATGAGATACTCGGTGAAGGTCTGCCCGTTCTGCTGAGAAAATACTGTGGAAAAGCGGCTGTTGCTCATCCCCACCGCCCTGGCCACATCCTGCAGCATCAGATTGGGGTTGGTGAAATTCCCCGACATGTACAGTTTCGCATCGCTGATGACGGAAGGGACCTCTCCCGATACTTCTCCCATCTCCCTGGTGCCCAGGATGATGGGGTCCTCCTCCGTCCGCTCCGTCAGCAGGTGACGGATGTGACGGGCGGTCTGGAAGCTGTAGAGGATCTTTTCCGGCTCCTCCACGATCTCACCGATGGCCACGCGGATGCCTGTGCACGCCGACCGCTCCAGCTCCCGCACCAGAGAGGAGGCAAAGGCGTAAGCCCGCTCCTCCGTGTCCTCTGCGGTATCTCCCAGCACCAGGAGTCTGGTGCCCACACGGCCGGGAGACACGTGCAGGATCCCGCCGCTGCCCTCTGCAAAGGCCGAGATGGCCTGCTGCCCTTCCGCAACGGGAGAAAAGGCCGCATCGATCACCGCATAGCAGGGTGCGGGCACGGGGACGCCCATTCCCGCCAGCTCCTTCAGCACGCCCGGCGCATCCTCCTGGGCCGCTTCATCACTGAACAGGGATGCGATGAGCTTCTCCTTCAGGATCTTGCCGCCGCTGCTCATCCGGGCCTGAAGGCTGGCCGCATGCTCCAGCGTCTTGCGCTCCTCCCGGAGCTGACTGCTGACCTTGTCCAGGACAGTGCGCAGGTCCTGCGCATTGATGGGCTTTACCAGGTACTCCCGGACGCCCAGCTGGATGCACTGTCTGGCGTACTCAAACTCATCGTAGCCGCTGAGGACGATGATCCCGATCCAGGGCATCTGTCCCCGCAGAACGCGGCAGAGCTCCAGACCGTCCATAAAGGGCATTTTGATATCGGTGATAACGATGTCCGGATTCGTGTCCCGGATCATGGGGATCGCCATCTCTCCGTCCGGCGCTTCTCCCACCAGGGTATAAGGGGTCTCATCCCAGGGAAAGGACTCCCGGATCCCCTCTCTGACAACGATCTCATCGTCAGCCAAAAACACTTTCATCCTCGAAAATCTCCTCTCTGGTCCTGCATGGAACAGTGAATGATACTTCCGTGCCCTCCGGGCCGCTCCGGATCTGCAGTCCCTCCGGCTGGTTGTAGTACAGACGGATCCGCATGTTCACGTTCACAAGGCCAAAGCCGCCGCCACTCTCGCTGACGGCAGGCTGCCCCTTTTTCATCCGCTCGTTCAGGTCGCGCAGCTGCTCCGCCGTCATACCGGAGCCCGTGTCCTTCACCAGAAACCGCAGCTGCCCATCCTCCATCCGGCCGGACACCAGAATGGTACCGCCCCCCCGCTTGATCTTAATGCCGTGGTACAGGGCATTTTCCACCAGAGGCTGCAGCAGAAGCTTCAATATATAGTACTCTCCCATAGCATCGGGGATATCGATCTCGTAGCGCATGATGTCCCGGTAGCGGGTCTGCTGGATCTTAAGGTATCCTTCGATGTGCTTTTTCTCCTGGCTGATGGGGATCCAGTCCGCACCGGAGGAAAGGCTGATGCGGAAAAAGTCGCTGAGGGAGCTGGTGAGCTGGATGACCTCCTTCATCTCCCCGGCCTCCGCCTTCCACACGATGGCGTCCAGCGTATTGTACAGGAAGTGGGGATTGATCTGGGCCTGCAGGGTACGCAGCTCCGCCTTCCGCAGCTTTCTGGCGTCCTGCACGCTCTTGTCCATCATGGCTTCCAATTGATCTGCCATGGTGTTGACCTGCATGGTCAGATTCCGCAGTTCCGTCACATCCGTGTCAGGCAGTCTGGCGTCCAGCGTTCCTTCCGCCAGCACCGCCGCCACCTGCTCCAGCCGCTCAATGGGCTGACGGACCGCGGCCGCAGTGATCTTCATGGAGCGCCTTCTGTACCAGAGGGCCGCCGCCAGGATCAGGACCTCCGCCACCGCCGTCAGGATGATGACCCAAAGGAGGCTCACACTCATCTGCGCCGTGGAGGTGATCTCCTGCGCGATATAATCGTTCAGCATGCTGTCCACCAGGGATGCCACGCCCCGAACCTCACCCAGCACGGCCTCGTTCTCCACCACCGGCACCCGGGCCGCCAGATTGTCCCGGATCTGATCCACATAATTCTCCAGGGTCTGCATGGTCCTGCCGGCCACGATGAGGGAGAGGCGGTTCTCCTGTCCCGTCCGTTCCGAGATGAGCTCGATGGTGGCGTCCACCTCATGGATCTGGGGATAGATCCTGCTCTCCGCAAAGGTCTCTCTCCCGCTGACGATATTCCAGGCACTCTCCGGGATCTGCTCCGAAACCACCGTCTTGAGATTGGCAATGGTCTCCATCCGAAGAATGGCGCTGTGGTATTTTGCGGCGTAAATGAGCATGAGGACCAGGCTGATGATGATGGGAAATACCAGCATCAGCACCAGTCTGTGACTGAGGTTCTCAAACTGGCCGAGGATACTTTTTTCCTTCTGTACGCGTTCCATCCGCTGCCCTCAATAGCCCCTGGGTCCGATGGACTGGGGATCCGTTTCATCCGTAAAAATGGCTTCCGTGGGGTGGATCAGGGCATCCACCGGCTCTCCCGCCTGCAGCTTCAGAGCGGTCTCCATCAGCTCCTTCCCCAGCTTGGGGGTACATTCCACCACGCAGTTGATCCTGCCGGATTTCAGCACATCGATGGCTTCCTGTCCTCCGTCGATGGAAATGATGATCATGTCACTTCCGGGGGTAAATCCCGCATTCTCGATCTCCGGCAGAGCGCCCAGGGTCATTTCGTCATTGTGGGAATAGACCACATCGATGTCCTCTCCGTAGGTCTCCAGCAGATACCGCATGCACTCTGCTCCGCGGCTCTTCAGGAAGTCTCCGTCGATGCTCTCTAAGATGTGCATCCTCTCATCCCCTGCGATGGCATCCAGAAAGCCCGCCTGCCGCTGGCGCATGGGAGTGGAATTCTCCGTTCCGGTGATCTCCACGATGTTCACCTGCTCCAGACCCAGCGCATCCGCCTTCCGGAGCAGATACTCCCCCGCCATGACGCCCTCCGCATAAAAGTCCGCGCCGATCAGGCAGGTGGTGAGGCCCTCCGTCTCCGTGCTGATGTCTCTGTCCACCAGGATCACGGGGATTCCGGCTTCCTTCGCCTCCCGGAGCACATTGTCCCAGCCCTCCTCCACGATGGGAGAAAAGGCGATGACATCCACCTTGTAGGCGATAAAGCGCCGGATGGCATCGATCTGGTTCTCCTGCTTCTGGTTGGCATTTTCCAGCATGAGACTGATGCCGTATGCTGCCGCCTGCTCTTCGATATCCTTCGTGTTTCCGATGCGCCAGGCGCTTTCCGATCCGATCTGACTAAAGCCCAGCAAAAGCTCCTGATCCGAAGCCTCCTCCCGGGCACTTCCGCATCCCGCAAGGAGCAGCATCACCGCCGCCAGCAGGATTCCGTATCTCTTCCCCAGTTTCATTTTGTCCCCCCAAATATACAGACTTATTCCAGTTCCTTCCGAAGGTATCGCAGAAGGCTGTCCCTGGTGGTAGACTTCAGCACATAGCCATCAGGACGCATCGCCATGACCCGCTCTACTTCTTCCTTGGTACCGATCCCCGTCAGAAACACCACGGGGATATCCCTGGTGGCATCGTCCTGCCGCAGCATCTGCAGCACCTGCGGTCCGTCCACCACCGGCATCTCATAATCCAGCAGCACCAGATCCACCTTGTTCCGCATGCAGAAGGTAATGGCCTGCATTCCGGAGACGACGATGTCCGTCCGGTAGGTCCCCTTGATCCACTCCCGCACCATGGCGGCATAGGACGGATCATCGTCCACGATGAGCACATGCTTTTGCTCTGCCTTCGTCGGAGGGGTGGCTATGGCCTTTTCGATCCACTCCCCCAGGGCCTCCGCCTCCACGGGGCGGTCCAGCCAGATGTAATCATCCATATTCGGAAATTCGATGCTCAGATCGTCGTGATCCTTCCGCTCTCCCAGAACGATCATATTGCGGCCCGTGGTCTGCACCGCTTCAAAGATCTCCCCCAGCCGCCGCATGACCAGCTTGTCGCCGAAGGGCTCCCCGGGCATATACATCAGGAAAAGGGATGTGGATTTCCCAAACTGCGGGATCAGGCCGTAATTTTCCGACACCACTGTCACTTGATATCCCAGATCTGTGAGTTTGCGCTCGATACCCTTCACCACCACACTGTATTGAAAAAGGATGATCACAATGTTGTTGCCTGCTGCCATTACCGGTAAGCCTCCTTCATGTACCGTATTGTAGGATCACTCGCCACGGGTGATTTCTTTCTTCTCCCCGGGTTCCCTGTGCGGCTGCGGATCTCATTTTTCCGACAGGGCCGCCAGGATTGCATCATAGTCAGAGCGTGCAGCATATCCGCGGATCGCTTCGAAGCGCTCCGCTTCCTCCTCCGGGACGGCATAATCCTCCATCTCCTTCAGAATCTCCTCGATGGTGCCGCCGTCCATGGCCTCTGCCGCTTCCTTCAGGCCTTCATAGACGCTCTTCATAAGGAAGGCGTCCGCCAGAGGCTTCGCGGGCTCCTCGGCTGCTTTTTCTCCGGAAAAGAGCGCTTCCGTCAACTGCTCGCCCAGGGCTGCGTACCGCTGCATGAAGCCTTCATGGCCGGCTCTGATATAGTCCACATTCCCTTCCTTGCCCGCAGCCTCCAGCTTTGCCGCCTCTTCGGAAAGAGCGGTGGCGCCGATGAGTCTGGCGGAAGATTTCAGGGCGTGGATCTTGATGGTGTAATTCTCCCAGTCCTCGCCTCTATAGTAGCCGTTCAGCTCCTCGCTCTTGGCGGGAACGGAATCGTGGAAGATCCGCAGGACGCTGCGCAGCGCATCTTCGGAGCCGCTGCTTGCGATGGCCGTCTGACCGTCAATGCAGTCCAGGGTCAGGTACCAGGGCTGCTCTGCCGGGACAGGGCTTTCCGCGGGTGCGGAGACACTCTCCTCTCCGGGAATGTCCTCCGAAGGATCGCTTCTCTTTTCGGGATGCGGTTCCTCTTCTTCGATCAGTTCCTCGTGAGGGCTGTTCAGGAAAGCGCTGATGTTATAGGACTTGTTGGACTTTACAAAGTACAGGACGCCAAAGGTACCGGGCCCGCAGTTGGAGGAAATGGCCGCGGATGCCTGCTGGAATACCACGTTCTCAAAGTAGGCAAGCTTGCTGACCTCCTCCTTGATCCAGAGCAGGGTCTCCATGGGAACATCCGCGTAGGTGATGAAGACCACCTCCGACTCGGGGATGATGTCCACGGGGAATGCCTTGTGAATGTACTTTTTGTAGGCGTGCCTGGTTTTACCCAGCCACAGACCACCCACGGAGGTTCTGTTGTTTTTCACTTTCAAGCACAGGTGCAGGTTCAGGGATCTGGCCAGGGAATCGATCCTGCGGTTCACCAGGCCGGCATGGGCCATGTATTCCGTGTTGTCCACGACAAAGGTACAGCGGAGACGGTCCTTTACGGATTCCAGCTCCTTCACGATCTCCGCAACGGGGAGATCCTGCTGCGCCAGCTTCTGTGCTACCAGCACCAGGAGACCGGTGGCGGAGGAAAGCATTCCGGAACCGATCACCGTCACATTATCGAAGGTCCTGGCCGCCTCACAGGCGCGCTCGTAATCCTTGCTCATGCCTGTGGTGATGGCAATGTGGATCAAATGATGGGCATGCCGCAGGGAAGCGGCGAAAAATTCGGTGTAGGCCCGCACATCCGGAGGGGAGGAATGGACGTTCCCGCCTCGGGAAATGTAGCGGATCAGCTCGTTGGCATCCATCTGGATGCCGTCCTTGAAGACGCCCTCGTCGGTGTGGATCAGGAAGGGCATGATAGGGATCCCCAGCTTCTGCACCACCTCATCCGGCAGGTCGCACATACTGGTGGAAGTGATGATGACGGGCACTTTCCGGGAATAGCCCGCAGATACATTGATGTCCTCCCGCATGTGGGTCAGCTTGCCGGTGGCGACGAGTTTCTCCCGGGCGATGTACTTCATAAGTGTGTCTTCCAACGCCTCGCCGGATACCGGCTTTACCAGGTAGCCGTCGAAACCGGAACGGGTGTAGAGACTGCGGTTCTCGCTGCCCGCATTGGCGGTGAGCACCACCACGGGGGTGATGCGGTTCATGCCGCCGGCCTGGTGACGGATCCGCTCCAGGCAGTCGATGCCGTCCATGCCGGGCATCAAGTGATCCATCAGGATCACGTCGTAGCGTCTGTTCACCGTCAGCTCCAGGGCTTCCTTGCCGCTCATGGCGGTGTCGATGACAGCGTCCGTATCCAGCAGGAGCCTGCGCTCCACCTCCAGGTTCATTTCGTTGTCATCCACGATGAGGATCCGGGCATCCGGTGCCTTGAAGCGGCTCTCGTAAGCGCCGGCTCGTGCCTGCTGCGCACTGTGGATGCTCAGCTCGCCGATGGCGGTCATGTCGGAAATGCCCTGCTTTACGGTAACGGTAAAGGTGGATCCTTCCCCATAGACACTGTTCACGGTGATGTTGCCGCCCATGAGCTCCACCAGCTGCTTTACGATGCTCAGACCCAGACCGGTGCCCTCGATGTGGCGGTTTTTCTCTTCGTCCACCCGCTTGAAGGCGTCAAACAGGAAGGGCAGTGCCTCCTTCTTGATGCCCATGCCGGTGTCGGTGACGGATATGGTCAGCACCGCGGTCTTATCGTCCAGGTTCTCGGACTCGATGTGCAGATCCACGGAGCCTTCGTTCGTGTATTTAACGGCGTTGTTCAGGATGTTGACGATGACCTGCTTTAGGCGTACTTCATCGCCGTAGAGGACGGAGGGCACGTTGGGATCGATGCTGATCCGGAACCGGAGTCCCTTCTCCTCGGCCTTCAGCCAGACCATGTTCACCACTTCGGAGATCAGCTCTCCGGGATGATAATCCACGGGCACGATGTCCATGCTCCCGGCTTCCATCTTGGAGAAATCCAGGATGTCGTTGATGAGGGCCAGCAGCATTTTTCCTGCGCCCTGGATACCTGCCGCCTCCTTCAGGATGTCATCCGACGCGTTCTGGTCCCGGAGGATCAGCTCGTTGAGGCCCAGGATGGAGTTGATGGGGGTGCGGATCTCGTGGCTCATACTGGAGAAAAACCGGTTCTGGGAACGGGTCAAAGCCTCGGCTCTCTCCGCTTCCTTCTCGGCGCGCTCCTTCTCCTCCTGCATCAGGCGGTTCTGGACCCAGGTCATGAAAAAGCAGACAAAGCCCACCAGCACCATGGAAATAAAGGAATCCACATACGCCACTTCAGGCGTGTGCTTTGTGACCCACTCGGGATGGGCATAGGACAGATAATACAGCACCAGTGTCACCACCGTATTGGTGGCAAGGAGGATCCTACGGGCGCTGCCGGAGATGGCCAGACCGACGTAGATATATGCGAAGATCACCCACAAAATGCCGCCGCCCTGCAGAGCGCCGCCATAGAAGAACAGCACCGGCAGGACCACGAAAATAACACTGGTCACCAGGAAAATGCTGGCGAACCGGACCTTGTTCAGGTACAGACAGGTGAAGGATACGGAAGGAACCAGGATGCCCACCAGGACCAGCAGCGCGCTCTCCACGGGATTTTCCTTTACAATAAGGTCCCCGATGAACGCAAAAATGACACCCACCTCGGAGATGCAGGAGAAGATCAGAAAGACACGCTCATACAACTCTCTGTGTGGATCCCGGATGGCATCGCGGACATAGTTAAAGAAATTTACGATCTTCATCACTGCTCACCTCCCCTGTCGATCTTGGACTCGGGAAGGACCTGCAGCATCACTCTCTCAAAGTCGGAAAGGTTGATGGGCTTGGCGATGAATCCGTCAAATCCTTCTTTCATAAACATTTCTCTGGCACCGGATACGGAGTTGGCGGTGAGGGCCACCACCACAGCTTTTTTGCCCAGATCCGTGGCTGCCTCCTTGATGAGCTTCATGGCTTCCACGCCATCCATCTCCGGCATCATGTGATCCATGAAGACCACATCGTAGTCGCCGTCACAGAATTTCCGGATGGATTCCTGTCCGCTGGCCGCGGTATCGATGTCCATGTGATAATCGGCAAAGAGGCTGGTAGCCACCACCAGGTTCATGGGCTCGTCGTCCACGATCAGGGCCTTCAGGTTGCGGAAAACGGGCTTGACGAACCGGTCCGCATATTCAATGTTCTTCGCAGCCTTCCCCTCGTTCAGGATCTTTACCACGGGATAGCCGTAGAGCGGCTTGGGCATGGTGATCACGCAGCTGCCGGGCGTCGGATGAAATCCTGCGTAGGCGGATACCGCCACCACCATATCTCCCTTGCTGAGTTCGTCAAAGTAGGAGGGATTTGCCTCATACTCCTCCTGCCCCATAAAGATAAAGGTGACGTTCAGCTTCTCACGCAGACGCTCGATCTCCTGCACCGTCTCCGCGGAGTAGAGCGGCACCCGGATCCCCCTCGCCACATGTGTCGCCATATAACGATAGAAATCACGGACCTTCGGTACCTTGTACTTGCCGGATCTGACGTGGAAGAGGATGTCGCCCGTGAAGTTGCCGTCGATGGCAAGACAGGGATGGGCATCCGCCACTCTCTGGGGAATGGTGACACGGACGGTGGTTCCGTTCCCCTTTTCACTCTCGATCTTCACAAAACCGCCCATGCGATGGGCAAATCCGTACACGATAAAGAGCCCCAGCCCGATGCCGCCGGAGCTGCGGTTACGCCGTTTGTTGACCTGATACATTCCCTCGGAGACCGCCAGGATGGCCTTTCGGTCCATACCGATGCCGGTGTCCGTCATTTCGATACAGAGGTTTGCACCGTAGTCCATCTCCTCCGTGAAGAGACGGATATAGATGCCGCCCTTCCGGGTGAATTTCACCGCATTTTCCAGGAGGTGACGGAAGATCTTGTGGAGCTTTTTGATGTCGCCCCGCATGGCGGTAGGAACGGAAGGATCCAGATCCACCACCAGCTCCAGGTTCTCCGCGTTTTCCATCATCCGGAAGCTCGTGACCACATCGTTCACCAGAGAGGTGCTCATGTAGTCCTCTTCCTCCAGCATGACCTTCTCACGCTTGCATTCGGTAAAGTCCTGGATGTCCTCGATCTGGTAGGCCAGGCGGATCCCCGCATCCTTGATGGAACGGGCTTCCTTCCCGCCGTTCTTCTTGATGAGCACGTCGCTCATGCCGTTGACCACGTTGACGGGGGTACGGAGTTCATGGGAAATGTTGGTGAGGAAATCCTCCATGTCCGCATTGTAATACTCGATCTGCTCGTCCTTCTTGCGATGGATCTCCTCCGTCTCCGCCCGGTCGTCGATGAGCTTGATGCAGACAAAATAGATCATGATCACGATAGCCACATGGAGCAGCAGCCTGGAAATGTTCAAGGGGGTAAAGATCTCCTCCGGGTTCGACATGGCCAGCATGAACTGGATGCACATGATGATCCCGTACTCCGCCAGAAAGATGTTCACCATGAACCTGGCGTCGAAGAAGGAATAGGCCACCATCATCAGGACGATCACGATGGATACGTCAAAATAACTGGTCTCATGGACCCCGTGATAAAAGACCGCCAGAATGGCGAACAACAGGTAATTCCCCTTCCGGACGGGAAAGGAGGGTTTCCCTGTAAGGTTCATCGCCCACAGGAGGATCGCCCCCGCAATGAGAAGGGGCGGCACCCAGAACTCCCAGTGCAGCAGCAGGCTCTCCAGGGTCAGGCTGATGCAGCCGAAAGACACCAGAAGGATGATGAAATTTTCCGTTTTACGCTGATTCATATTCCTTCTCCTGCTCCGCTCAAACCTTCCCCGACAGAAGCGTGACGATCATGTCATAATCGTAGCCGTCGGAAGACTCCCGCAGCTTCTCCCAAAGAATTGCATCCCCCTCCGGGATGTTGTAGGCGTGCATCTCCTCAAAGATGGCCTGCAGCTTGTTGCAATCCATCTCCTCTGCCGCAGCCAGCAGTTCTCCGAAGACCTCTTTCATCAGCGCCGGATCCGCAACAGGCCTGTCGGCGCTCCCCTTCTCCTCTGCAAACAGACCGCCCAGGAGCTCGTCAAAGGTGCCGTATTCCCGCAGAAAGGCTGCGTGGTGCTGCTGCAGATAGTCCACGTCGCCGCTCTTCCCGGCACTTTCCAATGCCTGGGCTTTCTCGCCGAAGGCCTCCGCGCCGATGATCCGCGCGGAACTCTTGAGGGCGTGGACCTTGATGGTATAGTCCGCCAGATCGCCGGTCTTAAAGTACCAGTCCAGCTCCTTCGAACGCTCTCCGATGGACTTGGCAAAGATCCTAAGAAGGGGCAGGTAGGCACCGACGCTTCCGCTGTTCCGGATCCCGGCGCGAACGTCGATGACGCCCTGGCTCTTCTCTTCCAGGTCTTTCAACAGCTCCGGGACATCCTCCATGGACTGGTCGAGGGGATTCTTTTCCAGGATCAGCTTCTCCACCTTTCGCTCATCCAGGTAGGACAGGATCATGCGCTCCAGAATATCCGCGTCGATGGGTTTGGACAGATAGTCGTCGAAGCCCTCCGCCAGATACTGCTGCTTTGCTCCCGAAATGGCATTGGCCGTAAGGCACACCGCAGGGGTCCCGGAATTGGGATTCGGTCCCATCTGCCGCAGCTCGTGCAATGTCTCAATACCGTCCTTGTTCGGCATCATATGGTCAAAGAAAATGATGTCGTAGTGATTGACCGCCGCCAGCGCCAGTCCTTCATCGCCGGTGACCGCCGTATCGATCTGCATCTCGGTCTGCTTCAGGAGACTCTCAAAGACCACCAGGTTCATGGGATTGTCGTCAATGACCAGGAGCCGGGCATCCGGCGCGCGGAAGGACTCCCGGTAGACCACATGTTTTTCCAGGGCTGCGTTGTAGGACGCCTGGAAATCTCCCAGCGCCTCCGGCCCCAGGCTCGTCTGCTTCAGGGAAAAATAGAATTTGGATCCCATGCCGTATTCGCTCTCCACCTGAAGCGTACTGCCCATCATTTCCAGAAGCCCTCTGGTGATGTTCATCCCCAGACCGGTTCCCTCGATGTTGCGGTTGCGCTTTTCCTCCAGCCGGACGAACTCCGAGAACAGCTTCTCCATGTCCTCCTGCCGGATACCGATGCCGGTATCCTCCACGCTGACATTCAGGAGGATGCTGTCCGATTCTCCCCGGACGCAGGAATACCCCACACGGAAGGTGATGGTGCCGCGCTCGGTGTACTTGATGGCATTGGTCAGCAGATTCAGCGTTGCCTGACGGATCCGCATCACATCGCCCTGCAGGCGCTTGGGGGTCTCGGGGTCAAATGCCAGCTCCAGCTTCAGGCTCTTCTCATCCGCCCTGGGGCGGACCATATTGATCAGATCATTCAGGAGCGATGCCAGATCGTAGGGGGCGATCATCAGCTCCATCTTCCCCGCCTCGATCTTGGAGAAATCCAGGATGTCGTTGACGATGGTAAGGAGCGTGTTCCCTGCGGTCTTCACATTTTCGGCGTAGGCCAGCACATCCCGGTCATTGCTCTCCCGCAGGATCATCTCATTCATCCCCAGCATGGCATTGATCGGGGTGCGGATCTCGTGGGACATATTGGACAGGAAAGCGGACTTCGCCTCGTTGGAAGCCACCGCCTGGTGCGCAATGATATAGCGCTTGTTGGAGATTCCCAGCATGATGCCGATGGTGAGCGCTACGGCGATGACCACAAAGACCGTGATGGCCAAGATCCGGTTTAAGGACCGGAAAACGGAGGTGGCATTGTGCACGGAAATGCAGTGCCAGCTCCCCGCAAAGGGAGCGTCATAGACGATGTAATGGATCCCCAGATAGTCAAATTCAAAGAAACGGTCATCTGCCTCCTTCAGCTCCCGGACAATGGTTCCCCCCAGGGTATCCATCTCCGGCAGGTAGGTACGCCCCACCTGTGTGACATCGGAGTGGGAGACCACCATGCCCTCGGGCGTCAGCACCATCTCGATATCGGAGCCGCCCTTCTTCACGGCCTCCTCCGTCATCTGCTGCATCCGCTCCAGAGAAACGTCCACACTGATAACGCTCACCCCGTCGGAGAGCGTGGTGCCCAGCGCCATCATGGTGTTGCCTGACTGCACATCCGTGTAGGGCTCCAGAATGGTGAGATGCCCGGGATTCGACATGGGCCGGGTGTACCAGGGCCGCTTGGTGGCATCGTACCCTGCGGGGGGATGCCATCTGGTCCCGCTGAAAAACCTGCCGTTGATATAGCCGTAGAGACCGGTATAGTTTTCCTCCACCGTATTCTCGATGGCCGTGGACTGCCCCACCAGATACTCCTCGATCTCCTCATCGGTCCTGTGCTCCCGGATCATCTCATCCAGGGTATAGGCCGTCAGCAGGATCAGATCCTCGTGGGTGGACAGATAGCTCCCGAATTCATAGGCAGACTGATCCGCCGCCATTTTTCCTGACTTGATGATGCCGTCCCTGGTCTCCTCATAGACCATATGGTAGTACACCAGAATGATCCCCACGAAAAAGAGGATCACCACCGTTCCGATGGCCAGAGTCCTTATGGTACTTTTGTTCACGTATTTCGGGGTTTTTTTCATCGTCCGCTCTCCTTCTCCTCCTCGATGCAGGAAAGGGCATAGGTGACTTTGACGGGGCCGTGCTGTGCATCCTGCTCCCAGGCAGCCAGAACGGAATCCACCGCCTTCCCGGCTTCCTCGGGAGTGCACTCCGGAAGCAGCACGAAATACTGGTTTGCCCTGCACTGGGTGATCAGATCGCAGGGGCGGAGAGTGCTCCGCAGACTACGGCCGAAAGCGGAGACATCCTCGATGGGCGCTGCTTCCTCCCGCTCGCCCTCCGTGCGGAGCTCAAACAGGATCCTGGCACTTCTCCCGCCAAAGGTCCTCTGATATCTTCTCAGGAAGCGGTACACGATGGGAAAAGCTTCCCTGCCCAGCAGGATTGCTTCCTCATTCCCTGCCCGCTCTTCCGCGATCATGATGGCCCGCTCCATCATCCGGGCAGGCGTCAGATCGCTTAAGTCCTCTCTTGTGACGGACCTGTCATAAATGGAAAACCCGGATTTCCCGTTCTGTTTTACGGAATAGAGCTCACTGTCCGCCAGGGAAAAGAGGGTCTCGTAGTCTCTCCCGTACTCGGGGACCATAATGACACCGAAGGAAATCCCCAGAGGCAGACCGTGGTCCTCTCCCATGAGCGCTGCAGCCTCCTTCAGGAACTGCTCATTCATCCGCTCGGACATGGAGGCCACCGCTTCGCTCTGGGCGACGCCCTCAAAGAAGCACATGAACTCATCGCCGCCGATCCTGCTGATCACATCCTTCTCCCGGGTGTTGTGCCGCAGCACTTCCGAGAAAGCTCGCAGGACCCGGTCTCCCATATCATGTCCGAAGATGTCGTTCACCAGCTTGAAATTGTCCAGATCCATCACCGCCAGCGCGCCGCTGCCGTTGTCACAGAGAGAAGCGATCCGCTCCGTTCCGCTGACCTTGTTGAAAAACCCCGTCAGCTTGTCTACCGCCGCTTCCTCCGTCAGGCTTTCGATGGTCTTGTAGCTGATGATGGTGTTGCGGATCCTGCGGATCAGGATCTCCTCATTGAAGGGCTTGCGTATAAAATCGGAAGCACCGGCCTTCAGGCCTCTGCGCTCCGATTCCGTATTTCCCTCTCCCGTAAGGAAGATCACGGGGGTATGGGGCCTGTCCGTCTCCTCCTCCCGGTGGCGCAGGGCGGAATAGGTCTCAAATCCGTCCATCTCGGGCATCATAATGTCCAGGAGGATCAGGTCCGGCTCATTTTTATCCATGAATTTTAAAAGCTCCCGACCGGAGCGAAGACAGCTGACCTTCATGCCCGCATCACCCAGGATGCTCTTGGCGTTGGTCAGGCACAAAATATCATCATCGACGATCACTACCCAATATCCCATAGATTTTCTCCGATAAACGGAAGGAACTCTCCCCCCGGATTCTCCTTGTCGTTTCTGGCGATACGCCATTTTATTTTACCATAAACAACGGATTTGCGCAGTTTTTTCACAAAAATAAACCGCTTTTGAACGGGTTTTGTTTCAAAAGCGGTTTCCTGTGTCAAAAATGCAGTTATTCTCCCCGCGGCAGGGGCCCTTTTCCCGTGATCACACCTCGTAACGGAAGTCGGAAAATCCCGCCTCTCCGCCGGCACTTTCGGTGCTCATCACAAAGAGGCCGAAGCGGCAGCCCGTGAAATGATCCAGACGGAACCGCAGCTCCTGCTCCGGTCCGATCTGCTGTTTTCCTTCCTCTGTGCACAGATACGCCCTGGCCGTATCCTTCAGAATCGTCTTCCCGTCGGCAAAACTTACCTCCAGGCGTACCCGCAGGCTGTCTCCCGTCAGAGGGATCTCCTCCCGGACCGCAGCCGGTCCATCTCCCAGAGACCAGACGTCGCCGCTGTCATTGGTGTAAGTGGCGGCAAAGGCGTAGAGTCTGCCCTCCCTTCGCCGGATCCCCACCTGGAGATAATCTCCCTGGAAGGTAACGATGCCGGCAAAGTCGCCGTCCCGGAGCCTTGCTCCGTCCAGGGTCACTTCGCCTGCGCAGCCCGGCGCCAGCATCCGCTGGGTCAGGATATTTTTCGCATGGAGGATGTTTGTGACGACTCTGTCGGTTTTTACCCGCAGCGCGCCCTTCTCCCCGTCACAGGTCACCAGCGACAGGTCCGGCTCGTGGTTAAACTGCCAGAAGCTGGGGAACCCGTAGCAACCGTAGTGCCGGGGATCCTCGGTGTATTTTTTCTTCGGATCATACCGGAAATCATCGCTGCCATACAGGGGCGCATAGGTGTAACCGGGCTTCAGATCCGCTGCCTCGATCTCCTCCGTGGCCTTTCCTTCCGTGCCGAAGACAAAACCGCTCCCGGTGTAGACAACGGGCAGGAGCACGGGGATCCGCCCCACGGCGCCTCTGTCCTGGAAGAGGATGGCATGCCAGACTCCCGCAGGACCTTCCACCACACCGCCCTGGGCGATGCCGGAGTCCATGAACCCCAGGTCATCGTCAAAGATGTCGCCTCCCGTGAACTCTCCTTCCAGGGAATCCGCAGAGAACATGGCCTCCACTCTCCGCCATCTGTCCCGGAGGGAGTGGATGAAAAAGACATAGTATCTGTCCCCGATGCGGTAGAGGTGCGACCCCTCGTAACCCAGGGAGGGATTTCCCGCATCGCTGACGATGATCCGGTGAAGACCTCCCTCCCGGGGGCCCGTCAGATCATCGTTTAATTCCGTGAGCCACACATCCCGGTTGCCATAGACCAGGTACGCCTTCCCCTCGTCAAAAAGAAGGGAGCAGTCATGGTAGAATCCCTCGATGGTGCTCTTTTTCCAGGGGCCTTCCACCGCCGGTGCGGTGTAAAGGTAGGTCTTGTGCGTATCGTTGCAGACAAAGACCACATAGAACAGCCCCTCATGATACCGCAGGGAAGCTGCCCACATCCCCTTTCCGTAGATCTGCTTTCCGTTCTCCAGGCGCTGGGCGTCGGTGCCGTCGATGGACTCGCAGACATATGCTGCGTGCTCCCAGTGAATGAGGTCATAGGACCTGAGGATCTGCACCCCCGGGAAAAAATGCATGGTGGTGGTGATCATGTAAAAGGTCCCGTCCACAAAAATGACATCCACGTCGGGAATGTCCATTTTCAG
>JAILAF010000067.1 GCA_024681775.1 Lachnospiraceae bacterium | reverse complement strand
CCCAGGATCCCGGGAAAGTCCTGATCCTCTGTGACAGAGCGGGGATCAGCGGAAGGCACCTGGCAGAGCTCCTGCGCAGGGAGCACGGGATCGAAACGGAGATGAGCGCCCCGGAGTACGTGCTGGCTATGATGACGGTGGCGGACGATGCGTCTGACTTTGGAAGGCTGGGAGATTCGCTTTTGGAGATCGACGGGAGCCTTTCGCGGCACGCGGAGGATGCTGTGGAGGACTTGCGCTTTACCGGGCAGGCCTTTGAGAATGCCCTTACGGCGGAGCAGACCGGGTCCCCCTTTCCGGAGGCGGTCCGGCCCCTGTGGGAAGCCTGGGACGCGGATGCCCGGGAGATTCCCCTCGAGGAGGCGGAAGGGCGCATCTGCGGAGAGTTCATCTGCCCCTATCCTCCCGGAACCCCCATTTTGCTGCCGGGAGAAAGGATCCGGAAGCAGGATGCGGAGGCGGTCCGCCGGAGCGCGGAGGCAGGCGCAGAGGTAAACGGCATCCGCAGGGAAACCGCTCCTGACGGAAAAACCCTGATCCGCATCCCGGTTGTGGTACAATAAAAGCGGAGGACAGATACCTATGGGAACCATTTTTTGTCTCCTGGGGAAAAGCTCTACCGGGAAGGACACCATCTATAAACGGCTGACGGAAAATGCGGCTTTGGGTCTGACGCCCATCATCCCCTACACCACCCGGCCCATCCGGGAAGGAGAGCGGGAAGGCGTGGAATACCATTTTGCGGATGAAGCCCTGTACCAGTCGCTGCTGGAAGCGGGGCGGGTCATCGAGGAACGATCCTATCACACCGTCCACGGACTGTGGCGGTATTTTACCGTGGCGGAGGAAGCCGTGGATCCGAAGGAGCGGGACTATCTCATTACCGCCGGTACCCTGGTGGCGTTCCGGGGGATCCGGGACTATTACGGAGCGGATCATGTGCGCTCCATCCTCATTGATGTAGACGACGGGGACAGACTGCAGCGCGCTCTGAACCGGGAGCGGAAGCAGGAGACCCCGAAGTACGAGGAGATGTGCCGCAGATTCCTGGCGGACAGCGAGGATTTCTCCGAGGACAAGATCCGGGAGACCGGCATCGATGTCCGGATCCGGAACGACGAGCTGGAGCAGTGCCTGGGAGACATTATTTCCTATGTGAAAAAATGTCAGGATAAGGTATAATAGTATGATACCGACAGGAGGTGGTGCGCATGGATATCAAGGTCAATCAAATCAGCCAGCCGAATCCTGCCACCGCGCCTTCGCAGGTACAGCAGTCCGACGGTACCTTTAAATTCATGCTGGCCAGCAATATCGCCGAGGGAGAGCTTCAGGCGAAGTTAAGCGCCCTGATGGAGGAGATCACCGCCGAGGGAAAAAAGCTGGCAAAGCGCCGGGATGTGAAGGATATGAAGCATTACCGGGGACTGGTGAAGGAATTCCTGAACGAGATCGTGTCCCGCTCTCACGAGTTTTCCAGAGAGAACTTCCTGGATCGCAAGGGCAGGCACAGGGTCTACGGCATCGTCCGTCTGGTGGACGAGAACCTGGACCAGCTGGCGCAGGAACTGATGAAGGATGAGCAGGACAATCTGGCGATCCTTAGCAAGATCGGAGAGATCGAGGGACTGCTCCTGGATATTTTTACCTAGTACAGTGGTTCTGCCTTTTCGAAACGGAGAAGGGTATGCCAAAATTCAAGGATATCGTAGGACAACAGCATATCAAGATGCAGGTGAAGAGCGCCATCGAAGAGGGCAGGGTAGGACATGCCTACATCATCAGCGGCGAGCGCTTCTGCGGCAAGGAGTTCCTGGCAAGGACCCTGGCACAGACCCTGGTCTGTGAAAAGGGCGGAACGGAGCCCTGCGGTGAGTGCCACGCCTGCATTCTGGCGGAGCATCACAACCATCCTGACATCGTCACCGTGACCCACGAGGATCATCCCAATTCCATCGGTGTGGACGAGGTCCGGGACCAGATCGTGGACGATGTCATCATCCGCCCCTACAGCGCACCCTACAAGATCTATCTGGTGCCGGAAGCGGAAAAAATGACGCCCCAGGCTCAGAATGCCCTGTTAAAAACCCTGGAGGAGCCCCCGGCCTATGTGGTGATCATGCTCCTGACCACGGCAACGAGCGTCTTTTTGCCCACCGTCCGCAGTCGCTGCGAAGAACTGGCCATGAAGCCGGTGAGCGACGGAGAGCTGCGCAGGTTCCTCATGGAAGTAAAAGGCATGCCGGATTATCATACCGACATGTGTGTCGCTTATGCCCAGGGAAATGTGGGAAAAGCGCTGCAGCTGAACAACAGCGATGAATTCGAGACCATCCGCAAGGCCGCCATGGCACTTGTGAAAAAGCAGCATGAGATGCCGCTTTCCGAGAAGATCTCTCTGGTCCAGAGCATGGCAAAGTACAAGATGGACCCCGAGGAATTCCTGGATGTGGTGCTGGTGTGGTACCGGGATGTGCTCCTGTATAAGGCGACGGGGGAGATCGAGCGCCTGGTGAACGCCTCCGATCTGGCGGTGATCCGCAAGGTGGCGGACCGCTGCAGTTACGAGGGGATCGAGGAAGTGCTGGAAGCCATTGAGAAGGCCAAGGCCAGACTCAGAGCCAACGTGAATTTTGAAATGACTATGGAACTGTTACTGATGACGATGCAGGAAAAAGGCTGACTTATCGTCATCCGCACGGGAGGAATATGACAAAGGTAGTAGGAATACGGTTCAGAAATACCGGAAAGACTTATTTTTTCGATCCGAAGGAGTTTACCTTCGAGGTCGGTGACCATGCCATCGTGGAGACCGCCAAGGGCCTTGAGTACGGCGAGGTGGTATCCCCGGTGCGCAGCATCGGAGACGAGAATGTGCTCCAGCCCTTAAAGCCCGTGATCCGCAAGGCTACGGAACGGGACGACGAGCAGGTGAAGGACAATGCGCGGAAGGAAGCATCCGCCCTGCGGACCTGCCAGGAAAAGGCCAGAGAGCACGGACTGGACATGAAGGTGACGGAGGCGGAATATGCCTTCGACAACAGCAAGATCCTTTTTTACTTTACCGCCGAGGGAAGAGTGGACTTCCGCGAGCTGGTGAAGGATCTGGCATCGGTGTTCCACACCCGCATCGAGCTCCGGCAGATCGGTGTGCGGGATGAGGCCAGAGCCCTGGGGGGCTTCGGCCCCTGCGGCAGACCCCTTTGCTGCAGCTCTTATCTGAACGACTTTATCGCCGTCTCCATCAAGATGGCGAAGGAACAGAACCTGGCACTGAACCCCACCAAGATCTCCGGAGTCTGCGGCAGGCTCATGTGCTGCCTGAAGTATGAGGAGGATGTGTACGAGGAGCTGAACCGGACCATGCCGGATGTGGGAGACTATATGCAGACTCCCGACGGTACCCTGGGAGATGTGGTCAGCACCAACATCCTGCGCCAGACCGTACGGATCCTGGTGGATGTGGGCGGCGACAAGGAAATGCAGGAATATCCCACTTCCGAGCTGACCCTCATCAAGAAGCGGAAGATCCGCAAAAAGGAGCTGAGCGAACAGGCGGCTGCGGAGCGTGCGGCCCGTCAGGCGAGAGAGGCCCAGGGAGAAGAGGGCGGCAAGCAGCAGGAGAAGCAGCCCAGGAAGGATCGGGGCGGACGCAGAAACGACCGAGGCGACGAGAACAGGGACCGGAATCGCGCACCCCAGGCGGCACAGGAAGGAAGTGCGCCCGCGGAAGGCCGTTCCGAGGCAAATGCAGGCCGGACCGAAGGAAACGGTAATGCCGGCGGGAAAAATGGCGGCAATCGTGACCACAGAAGACATCACAACCACAAAAACAGAAAACCCCAGTCCGCTCCTGAAAACGGGGGAGCGAATTGATGATCTCCAGCGCTGCGGCTTCCGGATCATTCAGGATCCGGACCGGTTCCGCTTCGGCATGGATGCGGTGCTGCTTTCGGGCTTCGTAAAGGCTTCGAAAGGTGATGCGCTCCTGGATCTGGGCACCGGCACGGGCATTTTGCCCATTCTGCTGGCAGCCAAGACGCAGTGCGCTCACCTGACGGGACTGGAGATCCAGCCGGAGAGCGCCGACATGGCCCGCAGGAGCGTCGCCATGAACGGACTGGAGGAGCGGGTCGATATCGTTACAGGTGATCTGAAAGAGGCAAGCAGTATTTTTCCGCTTGCTTCTTTTGACATTGTGACCTGTAATCCGCCCTATATGATCGGGGAACACGGCATCCCCAATCCGTCGGATGCCAAGGCGGTGGCCAGACACGAGATCTGCTGCACCTTCTCGGATGTGGCGCGGGAAACGGCGAGAGTCTTAAAGCCCGGGGGACATTTTTTCCTGGTTCACAGGCCATTCCGCCTCTCGGAGATCCTCTGCACCCTCACGGCGGAGAAGCTGGAACCCAAGCGGATGCGGCTGGTCTACCCTTATGCGGACCGGGAGCCCAACATGGTCCTCATCGAGGCGGTCCGGGGCGGCAGGAGCAGGATCAGCGTGGAAAAGCCCCTCATCCTGTTCCGGGAAAAAGACGTGTATACCGAAGAAGTGGCCGAACTCTACGGCTTTTAGGATAATTGAAACTATGAGCGGAATCCTGTACTTATGCGCAACACCCATCGGCAACCTGGGGGACATGAGCCCCCGGATCCTGGAGACCCTGCGGCAGGCGGATCTCATTGCAGCGGAGGATACCAGGAACAGCAGGAAGCTGATGACCCATTTTGATATCCATACCCCCATGACCAGCTACCACGAGTACAACAAGGTGGAAAAGGCGGTGACCCTCATTGAAAAGCTGCGGGAGGGGCAGAATATCGCGCTCATCACCGACGCGGGAACGCCCGCCATCTCCGATCCCGGGGAGGTGCTGGTACGGATGTGCATGGAAGCGGGGATCACGGTGACCTCCCTGCCGGGGCCCTGTGCCTGCATCACCGCCCTGACCCTGTCGGGGCTCTCCACCAGGCGCTTTTGCTTTGAGGCCTTCCTCCCCCAGGAGAAAAAGGAGCGGGGAGAGATCCTGGAGGAACTGAAAACAGAGACCAGGACCATCATCCTCTACGAGGCGCCCCACCGTTTAAAGCAGACCCTGCGGGAGCTCCTCACCGCCCTGGGGGACCGGAAGATCACCCTGTGCCGTGAGCTGACCAAGCGCTTTGAGACCGTGGTTCCCACCACACTGTCCGGCGCGTGTGCACTGACGGAGGAAGAGGAGCCCAGGGGAGAGTACGTGCTGGTGCTGGAAGGGGCGGACCGCAAAGAACTGCAGCGGGAAGAGCAGGCGAGCTGGGAAGCCATGAGCATCCCCGCGCACATGGAGCTCTATCTGCAGCAGGGAATGGACCGCAAGGAAGCCATGAAAGCGGTGGCGAAGGACAGAGGTCTCGGAAAACGGGACATCTACAAGGCACTTCTGGAAGCAGGAGAAGAAGGAAGTGAAGAGGAGACCTAGGAGGCGGGAATGAGCGCGGATTGCGAAATGTGCGTCAATTATGTCTATGACGAGGAAGACGAGGTCTACGATTGCCTGGCCAGCCTGGACGAGGATGATATGTATCATTTTCTGACGGGCGGCGCAAAGGAATGCCCGTTTTTCCGGCTGGACGACGAATATGCCGTGGTGCGGCATCAGATGTAAGCTCTCAACTCAGGAGATCGCATTTGCGATTTCCCTTCGTGGAGAAAAGTAATGAGACCGAAGATGGATCGGCAGCAACGCGCAAAGCAGTTTATGCCCTTCGCGGCCCTGAAGGGCTACGAGGAGGCTTTGCGTGCCAAAGAACATATCGTGGTGCCCCGGATGGAGCTGTCCGAGGACCGCAAGGAAGAGCTGGACTACACCTTATCCGGGATCCGGGAAATGGACCTGGTAAGTGTGGTCTATTTTTGTAAGGGAGAGTACCTGCAGCTGACAGGTGTGGTTTCCAGGATCGATATGGGCGGAAAATACATGAAGGTGGTGGATACGAAGATCTATTTTGCCGATATTTCCCGCCTGGAGATTGAAAAATCAGTTTCCGATTACAGGGGAATATGATAAAATATACTGTGCGAAAATCGGTTGCTTTTACGGCAATACAAGGCTTTTGGAAGTAACACATCAAAGAACTCTATAACGGAGGATCACTATGAGCATGGAAAGTGCAAAAAAAGCCATTGAAGAGGGCCGCGCGGTACTGGGTATCGAGTTCGGCTCCACCAGGATCAAGGGCGTACTCATCGACGAGACCCACAATCCCATCGCCATGGGCACCCATGACTGGGAAAACCGCCTGGAAGATGGTATCTGGACCTACTCTCTGGAGGACATCACCACCGGTCTGCAGGACACCTTTGCAGGCGTGGCAGCCGATGTACAGAAGACCTACGGCATCCCTCTGAAAAAACTGGGCGGCCTGGGCATCTCCGCAATGATGCACGGCTATATGCCGTTCAATGCGGCAGGCGAACTGATGGTTCCCTTCCGCACCTGGAGAAACACCATCACCGGACCTGCGGTGGCAGAGCTTTCTCCTCTGTTCCAGTTCAACATTCCCCAGAGATGGAGCATCGCTCATCTCTATCAGGCAGTGTTGAATCAGGAAGCGCATGTGAAGGACATCACCTTCTTTACCACCCTTGCGGGCTACATCCACTGGAAGCTCACCGGGGAGAAGGTGCTGGGCGTGGGCGAAGCCTCCGGCATGTTCCCCATCGACTCCGAGCGCATGGATTATGACGCTTCCATGATCGAAAAATTCGACAAGCTGGTGGCAGGCAAGGGCGTTGCCTGGAAGCTGGAGGACATCCTTCCCAAGGTGCTTCCCGCAGGCGCGCAGGCCGGAACCCTCACCGCCGATGGTGCGAAGTTCCTGGATCCCACCGGAACCCTGGAGCCCGGATGTCCCATGGCGCCTCCCGAGGGCGACGCAGGCACCGGCATGACCGCTACCAACGCAGTCAGAGTCCGCACCGGAAACGTCTCCGCCGGCACCTCCATTTTCTCCATGGTGGTCCTGGAGAAGGCGATGAAAAATTACTACGAGGAGCTGGATCTGGTCACCACGCCCGACGGCCTCCCCGTTGCCATGGTCCATTGCAACAACTGCACCTCCGACCTGAACGCATGGGTGAACCTCTTTGACGAATTTGCGTCCCTGATGGGACTGGAAGCCGATAAGAACGAACTCTACGGCAGGCTTTACCGGGAAGCGCTGAAGGCGGATACGGACTGCGGCGGCGTGGTCAGCATTAATTTCTTCTCCGGCGAGCCCGTTGCGGGCCTCTCCGAGGGCAGACCCATGGTGGTCCGCATGCCGGATGCAAAGTTCTCCCTGGCCAACTTCATGCGCAGCAACCTTTACAGCGCACTGGCAACCCTGAAGATCGGCAATGACATCCTGGCCAAGGAAGAGAACGTCCCCATCGACAGACTCATGGGCCACGGCGGACTCTTCAAGACCCCCGTGGTAGGACAGCAGCTCCTGGCAGCAGCCCTGAACGCACCCGTTACCGTGATGGATACCGCCAGCGAGGGCGGCCCCTGGGGTATGGCAGTGCTGACGGCGTACATGCTGGAGAAGGGCGAGGGCGAGTCCCTTCCCGATTACCTGGACAACAAGATCTTTGCAGGACAGAGCGGAACCACCATCCAGCCCGTTCCCGAGGATGTGGCAGGTTTCGACCGGTTCCTGATCAGCTACCGTCAGGCACTGAAGGCAGAAGCAGCGGCAGCGGAGCATTTTAAGGAGGCATGAGAGGGATGATCGTCCCTTTCGGAAAGAGGAAATATGCTGGAAGAATTAAAAAAGATCGTATGTGAAGCCAATCTGCTGCTTCCGAAGCACGGCCTGGTGACCTTTACCTGGGGAAACGTAAGCCAGATCGACCGCGCTTCCGGGCTCTTTGTCATCAAGCCCAGCGGCGTTGACTACGAGACCATGACCCCTGATGATATGGTGGTCATGGATCTGGAGGGCAACCGTGTGGAAGGAAAATACAAGCCTTCCTCCGACACCCCCACGCATCTGGAGCTTTACAAGGCGTTCCCCGAGATCGGCGGTGTGGTTCACACCCACTCTTCCTACGCCACCAGCTGGGCCCAGTCCGGCAGAGATATTCCCTGCTACGGAACCACCCACGCAGACTATATCTACGGCCCCGTGCCCTGTCTGCGGTGCCTGACGAAGGAAGAGATCGACGAGGCCTATGAAGCCAATACCGGCCATCTGATCGTGAACTACTTTAAGGAGACGGGCCGGGATATCCTGGGCGTTCCCGCAGCTCTTTGCAAGAACCACGGTCCCTTTACCTGGGGCAAGGATGCAAACGAAGCCGTCCACAATGCCGTGGTGCTGGAAGAGGTGGCCAAGATGGCATACCGGTGCGAGGTCATCAACCCCGAGGTGCAGCCCGCCCCTCAGGAACTTCAGGACAAGCACTACTACCGCAAGCACGGCGCAAATGCCTACTACGGGCAAAACTGAGCTTGCGAAAAAGCCGGTGGTTTTTTTGCATGCGATGCTTATTGAGGAGCGAAGCGAGTCAATAAGAGAGCACATGTGATTTCCTGCATTTAGCAGAGTCAATACATATCAAACGGAGGTAATCATGGACAATCTGGAACTGAAAAAACAGGCGAACAATGTCCGGAAAGGCATTGTCACATCCACCCATGCGGCAAAGGCCGGACATCCCGGCGGATCTCTTTCCGCAGCAGATGTATTCACGTATCTGTACTTTGAGGAGATGAACATTGATCCCAAGAATCCCGCGAAAGAGGACAGGGACCGTTTTGTACTCTCCAAGGGCCACACCGCACCCGGTCTGTATGCCGCACTGGCATACAGAGGATTCTTCCCCGTGGAGGATCTGACGACCCTGCGTAAGCTGGGTTCCTATCTGCAGGGACATCCCAATATGCATATCCCCGGAGTCGATATGGCATCCGGCTCCCTGGGACAGGGTATTTCCGCTGCTGCCGGCATGGCACTGGGCGGCAAGCTGAGCAAGGCAAAGTTCCGCGTCTACACCCTGCTGGGCGACGGCGAGCTGGAGGAAGGCCAGGTCTGGGAGGCTGCCATGTTCGCGGGCTTCCGCAAGCTGGATAATCTCTGTGTCATCGTTGACAACAACGGTCTGCAGATCGACGGACCCATCGATGAGGTCTGCTCCCCCTATCCCATCGACAAGAAGTTCGAAGCATTTAATTTCCATGTGATCAATGTGGACGCACATGATTTCGATGCACTTCGAGGCGCATTCCGCGAGGCACGCGAGACCAAGGGGATGCCCACCTGCATCGTTCTCCACAGCCTGAAGGGCAAGGGCGTCTCCTTCATGGAGGGCAGCGTGGACTGGCACGGCAAGGCACCCAATGACGAGGAGTATGCTGTCGCTATGGCGGACCTGGCCAAAATTGACGAAGAGTTGGAAAAGGAGGGACGCTGATAATGGCAGATGTTAAGAAGATCGCTACCCGCGAAAGTTATGGTAATGCCCTGAAGGAACTGGCAGAGGAGTTCCCGGATCTGGTGGTGCTGGATGCGGACCTGGCTGCAGCTACCAAGACCGGCATTTTCAAGAAGGCATATCCCGATCGTCACATCGATTGCGGTATCGCAGAGTCCAACATGATGGGCGTGGCAGCAGGCCTTTCCCTCACCGGCAAGATCCCCTTCGTAAGCTCCTTTGCAATGTTTGCGGCAGGCAGAGCTTTCGAGCAGGTTCGTAACTCCATCGGCTATCCCCATCTGAACGTGAAGATCGGCGCTACCCACGCCGGCATCTCCGTAGGTGAGGACGGCGCTTCCCATCAGTGTAACGAGGACATCGCGCTCATGCGCACCATCCCCGGCATGGTGGTGATGTGCCCCTCCGATGATGTGGAGGCAAAAGCAGCGGTCCGCGCAGCGTTGGAGTATCAGGGCCCTGTTTACATCCGCTTCGGCCGTGCAGCATGCACCGTCATCAATGACCGCCCCGATTACAAGTTTGAGATCGGCAAGGGCACCGTGGTCCGCGAGGGCAAGGACGTTACCATCGTTGCTACCGGCATCGGCGTGGACGCCGCTCTGGGCGCAGCGGAGATGCTGAAGGCAGACGGCGTGGATGCAGAGGTCATCAACATCTGCACCATCAAGCCTCTGGACGAGGATCTCATTGTTGCCAGCGCTAAGAAGACCGGCAAGGTGGTCACCGTTGAGGAGCACTCCGTCATCGGCGGCCTGGGCAGCGCAGTCTGTGATTGCCTGTGTGCAAAGCAGCCTACTCCCGTAAAGAAACTGGGTATGCAGGACGTCTTCGGTGAGTCCGGCTCCGCAGCAGCTCTGATCCACAAGTACGGTCTGGATGCAGAGGGCGTATACAATTCTGTGAAGGAATTTCTGGCATGAGAAAAATCCTTTCTCCGTCCATCTTAGCGGCGGACTTCTGGATCCTGGGGGAACAGATCGCCGCGGTGGAGAGGGAGCACGTTTCGTATTTGCATATTGATGTGATGGATGGGACCTTCGTCCCGTCCATCTCCTTCGGGATCCCTGTGATCGAGACCATCAGGCCCCACACGAAGCTCTTTTTCGATGTGCACCTGATGATCACAGAGCCCGAGCGCTATGTGGAAGAATTCGCCAAAGCGGGAGCAGACCTCATCGATTTCCATGTGGAATCCACGCAGGACCCTGCAGAGGTGATCCGGAAGATTCGCGCCTGCGGCAAAAAGGTGGGCATCACCTTTAAGCCTGCCACCCCCGTATCCGCCATCCTGCCCTATCTGGAGCAGGTGGACATGGTGCTGGTCATGACCGTGGAGCCCGGATTCGGCGGACAAAAGCTGATCCCCGAATGTCTGGAAAAGGTACGTGAGCTTCGCAGGATCTGCGATGGGCGCGGCCTTCCGACCGACATAGAGGTGGACGGCGGCATCACCCGGGAGAATCTCCGGGAGGCAATGGACGCCGGCGCCAATGTCATTGTAGCCGGTTCCGCCGTCTTTAAGGGCGATGTGCAGGACAACCTGAGGGCGCTCTGTCCCCTTTTTGACTAGGGACATTTTTCATTTTTATACGGATACAGGAGGGAACAGATGAAAAACAAACTGTATTATCTGCTCTTTGTGGCCTATGCAGCCACGATCTTTGTCATTCTGGCGATCAACGGCGTATTTACGGGACAGATCGTTTCCCCCGTGAACCTGATCATCAACCTGGGCTTTTTGCTGATCATCGGGATCCTCCTTACCGTATCTTCCGTCAGCTTCGCAAAGATCAATCATACCACCCGCGAGCTGGACGCTGCCCGGTCCGCCATGATCCGCGGTTACAAAGAAAAGGGCAATCAGTCCACCGTGGTGGACAGCAACAACTATACCGAGCTGTTCTCCGATACCGAGCTTCGCAGAGCCCTGTACCGTTATTGTGTGCGCCTGGAAAAATACAAGACCAGAGCAGGTTATTCCTCCAAAGCGGACATCGAGGACTTCATCAATGAGGATCTCATCGATCGCGTCGGTATGAACTATTTTAACTCCGGGATCTCCGGAGCCATGACCGGTCTCGGCATTCTGGGGACCTTCCTGGGCCTCGCCATCGGACTGGGTTCCTTCCAGGGGAACGACATCTTTACCATCTCCGATAATGTAGGGCCCCTTCTTTCCGGTATGAAGGTAGCGTTCCACACCTCCGTATACGGTATCTTTTTCTCCCTGTTATTCAATCTGTGCTA
>JAILAF010000061.1 GCA_024681775.1 Lachnospiraceae bacterium | reverse complement strand
GAATGCTACCGGGATGCCACTGCCGTGGATGAGATCCTGGAGAAGACGGAAAAATCCATTTTTGACCTGGTACAGAACCGGAATACAGAGGATCTGGTTCCCATCCGCAAGGTGGTGGAAAATGCACTGGACAAGATCGAGATCTCCTATCACAATCACGGTGTTGTCACGGGTCTGGCCACGGGTTTCCTGGACCTGGATTACAAGACCGCGGGCATGCAACCCTCGGATCTGGTGCTTATCGCAGCCAGACCTTCCATGGGTAAGACTGCGTTTGCGCTGAACATTGCAGAGTTCATGGCGATGCATCATGGCCGCCATGTAGCCATCTTCTCGCTGGAGATGAGCAAGGAGCAGCTGATCAACCGTGTGTTCTCTCTGCGCTCCTCCGTGGATGCGCAAAAGCTCCGTACCGGTAATCTGAACGTGGATGACTGGAACAGGCTGACGGAGGCTGCTACCGAGATCGGAAACAGCAACATGATCATCGACGATACACCGGGTATCTCCGTGCCAGAGATGCGATCCAAGTGCCGGAAGCTGAAGATGACCACCGGCCTGGACATTGTCTTTATCGACTACCTGCAGCTGATGACCGGCACTGTCCGGGGAAGCGACAGCAGGCAGCAGGAAATCTCCAACATCTCCCGTGCGCTGAAGGCCATGGCCAGAGAGCTGCAGGTGCCTGTCATTGCCCTGTCCCAGTTGAGCCGTGCCGTGGAGCAGCGCCCCGACCACAGACCCATGCTTTCCGACCTGCGTGAGTCCGGCGCCATCGAGCAGGATGCCGATGTGGTCATGTTCATCTACCGTGAGGATTATTACAAGCCCGACACGGAGCGGAAGGGCGTCGCGGATATCATCATCGCTAAACAGAGAAACGGCCCCATCGGTGATGTGTCTCTGGCCTGGATCCCCGAGCTCACCAGATTTGTAAACATGGAGAAGACCGGCAAGAAGAATCAGGAAGAATAAGGCAAAAGAAAAAGAACCCCGAAAGGGGTTCTTTTGTCTTAGTCGAATAAATCGATCAGCCCTGCTCGATAGCACCAACAGGGCACTGTCCTGCGCAGCTGCCGCAATCGATGCAGGTGTCAGGATTGATCTCAAACTTGCCATCGCCCATGGAAATAGCGCCGACGGGGCACTGGGACTCGCAGCTGCCGCAAGCGATGCACTGATCTGTGATTACATATGCCATAGTTCATTCCTCCTTGCCGATTAGCATTCCTACTTCGAGATAATCATAGCTTAATTGTCAGACAATGACAAGAATAACACTGATTAGTCTAAACTAATCTTAGTTAGACTGCATTACCCAAACTGTCCGAGCTGAGGGGATCATTTCTCCGCTCTTCGCGCCCGGATACCGTCCAGGATCACCTTCTTTTTCTCCAGAAGGGTCTTCTGGTCCATGGCGGGTACGCCGGCCAGCCGGTAGGGAATGCCCAGTTTTTCGTATTTGGTCTCACCCATGGTGTGATAGGGGAGAGCGTCCAGAGCCTTCAGGTTGCTGAACTGCCCGATGAAATAGCCCAGCTTGTAGAGATAGGTATCGTCATCGGTCCAGCCGGGAACGATCACATGGCGGATCCACATGTCTACGTGCTTTTCATCGAGGTAGGCTGCGAATTTCAGAATGTTCTCATTGGGCTGCTGCACCAGATCCCGGTGCTTTTCCGGGTCGATATGCTTGATGTCCAGCATCACCAGATCCGTCAGGGGCATCAGACGCTCGAATTTCTCCATGAGAGGAGCGTTTTCGGGGTTAAAAGCGATGCCGGAGGTGTCGAGACAGGTGTGGATGCCGTCCCGTTTTGCCAGGGTGAAGAGATCGATGAGAAAATCCATCTGCATGAGAGGCTCGCCGCCGGTGACGGTGAGTCCGCCTCCGTTCCGGTAAAAGGGCTCATTGCGATGGTACTGCGCAATGATCTCTTCGGGCTCCATCAGGGTCCCTGCGTTCATTTCCCAGGTGTCGGGATTGTGGCAGTACGCGCAGCGCATGGGACAGCCCTGAACGAAGACCACAAAGCGGGTGCCGGGTCCGTCTACGGTGCCGAAACTTTCGAGCGAGTGAATCCTTCCTGCTGTCATAGGCTCAGTCCTTTCGATAAAAAATAAAGTCTCTTTGCAAAAGAGCCCCGGAAGCTGTCCTTCCGGGGCTCGTAAGTATTTCCTGAATCCTTAAGCCGGATTAGATGGACTCATGGAAGGTACGGGAAATAACGTCTGCCTGCTGCTCGGGAGTGAGCTTGATGAAGTTCACTGCATATCCGGATACGCGGATGGTGAGCTGAGGATAGTTCTCGGGATGAGCCTGAGCGTCCTTCAGAACGTCTCTGTTCAGAACGTTAACGTTCAGATGGTGTCCGCCCTTGGTTGCATAACCATCCAGCAGATTAACGAGGTTGTCTACCTGGGTAGAATTAGCTGCTGCCATAATTGTTTCCTCCTTATATTTGAATGAATTATTTGCGTTCGTCGATACCGTCATGGAGTGTGGGGACGCTACAGGCCAGAGGGGTTCTGGAACAATCCGTGCAGCCCATGGTCGTAACCTCCTTAGACTGTTGATCATCGGAGGTGTCTACATTGAGATGCCCCAAACCCTGTTCCATACCGTTATCGAGCATTGCTACCAGATCATCAATCATTTGTTTTTCGTCCATCTTTTACCTCCACGAAGGCAAAACTGTGTGAACTGATTACTTGTTCAGATCGACCTCGATGTCGCCTGCAAATACCTTGTCATCCTTGCCCAGTGCGCCGGGGATGATGGTGAAGGTATTGGAGATTCCGTCCTGAGCATCGTTGAAGGGCAGCTTGGAGACGGAAGACAGGGAAGCGACTGCACCATGGCTGTCACGTCCGTGCATCGGGTTAGCACCGGGTGCGAAAGGCTGTCCCTTTCTACGTCCATCAGGGGTATTACCGGTAGCCTTACCGTAGGTAACGTTAGAGGTAATGGTCAGGATGGAGGTGGTAGGAATACCCTCACGATAGGTGTGATGTCTTCTGACTGCGGTCATGAACTTGTGGACGATGTCCTGAGCGATATCGTCTACGCGATCATCATCGTTGCCGTACTTGGGGAACTCACCAGTGGTCTTGAAGTCGGTGATGATGCCGTCCTCGTCACGGATGACCTCAACCTTGGCATACTTGATTGCGGACAGAGAGTCAGCTACGATGGACAGACCTGCAATACCGGTTGCGAAGTATCTCTTCACGTTCTTGTCATGCAGAGCCATCTCAGCTCTCTCATAGCAGTACTTGTCGTGCATGTAGTGGATGATGTTCAGGGTGTTGACATAGACGTCAGCCTGCCACTCCATCATATCCATGAACTTGCTCATGACATCATCATAATCAAGCACATCGCCGACAACAGGGCGATACTTGGGACCAACCTGCTTCTTGGTAACCTCGTCTACACCACCGTTCAGAGCGTAGAGCAGGCACTTTGCAAGGTTAGCACGAGCGCCGAAGAACTGCATTTCCTTACCGATGACCATGGAGGATACGCAGCATGCGATACCGTAGTCGTCGCCGTGGACAGGTCTCATCAGATCATCGTTCTCATACTGGATGGAAGAGGTGGTGATGGAGATCTTTGCACAGTACTTCTTCCAGGCGATGGGAAGTCTGGTGGACCAGAGAACGGTCAGGTTCGGCTCGGGAGAGGAACCCAGGTTCTCAAGGGTGTGCAGATAACGGAAGCTCATCTTGGTAACCATGTGACGTCCGTCAACGCCTACACCGCCCAGGGACTCGGTAACCCAAACGGGATCGCCTGCGAAGATCTGGTTGTACTCGGGAGTACGAGCGAACTTCACACAACGAAGCTTCATGATGAAGTGATCTACGAACTCCTGGATCTGCTCCTCGGTGAAGGTGCCGTTCTTCAGGTCTCTCTGTGCATAGATGTCAAGGAAGGTGGAGGTACGGCCAAGGCTCATTGCTGCACCGTTCTGCTCCTTAACGGAACACAGATATCCGAAGTAGGTCCACTGAATAGCCTCCTGCACGTTTGCAGCGGGCTTGGAAATGTCGCAGCCGTAGGAAGCAGCCATTTCCTTCATCATCTTCAGAGCTACCATCTGCTCGGACAGCTCCTCGCGAAGACGGATCACATCGTCGGTCATAACGCGGCCGGTGGATGCCTTCTGCTCTTCCTTGTCGGCGATCAGACGATCGATACCGTACAGAGCAACTCTTCTGTAGTCACCGATGATACGGCCGCGGCCGTAAGCATCAGGAAGACCGGTGATGATGTGAGAGGAGCGGCAAGCTCTCATCTCGGGGTTGTAAGCATCGAAGCATCCTGCGTTGTGAGTCTTTCTGTGAACGGAGAAGAACTCGGAGATCTCAGGATCAACCTCGTAGCCGTTGTCGGAGCAAGCCTTCTCTGCCATGCGGATACCGCCGTAAGGCTGAAGGGATCTCTTGAAAGGCTTGTCGGTCTGGAAGCCTACGATGGTCTCCTTGCTCTTGTCAAGGTAGCCGGGGCCGTGAGAGGTGATGGTGGAAACAACCTTGGTGTCCATATCCAGGACGCCGCCTGCTTCTCTCTCCTTCTTCTGAAGATCAAGAACCTGTGCCCACAGATCCTTGGTGTTCTGGGTAGGTCCTGCCAGGAAACTCTCATCTCCGTCGTACGGGGTGTAGTTTCTCTGAATGAAATCGCGGACATTGACCTCTCTGTCCCACTTGCCTGTTACAAAATCTTGCCATTCAGGTGTCATAGTACTGCCTCCTATAGAATTGTGTGTTTATGTGATTCGTATCGAATGATCCGTAACCACCGTGCAGGATTATTATAGGTAACCCCTTTCTGTTTCGTCAAGACAAAACAATGTATTTTTTTACGTACAAAGCCAGAAAATACGCGGATTCCCGTTGTATACAAAATGAAAAAATTATAAACAGAATGAAGTATTTTTTTCCGTACAAAAAAGTGTCTTTTCGCAAAGGCACTTGTCATAGGAAAAAAAGTATGAGATAAGATATCTTGTCACAAAAAATGCACCGGTATAAAAATGCATTCCGGGCGGATGCCCCGGAGCAAAACCGGTACGAAAGGAGTCTGGATATGAACATTACCAAAGATATGCTTTTGGGGGATATCATGAGAGAGGAGCCGGATGTGGTTCCCATTCTGATGAGTGCGGGCATGCATTGTATCACCTGCCCCGCCTCCTTGATGGAAAGCCTCGCGGAGGCGGCGGCAGTACATGGGATCGACATTGACGACCTCATGGAGTACATCGAAAAGTCCCTGGAGCTGCAGAAGGAAGACGCTGACAGCGAGGCCTGAAAGATGCGACGGATAGCGCTCTGATTGTCTCGCTTCGCTCCTCAAAGGGCTGTGCATGAATCAAAGCCGAAGGCGCTGTTTATGCACAGCTGAGTTTTGTTATTGCGTTATCTGCGATGAGCAGCTCTCCGTGTTCATGGAGGGCCTGCTCACCGGCTGCGGGCAGGACGCTGCCCTTGCCGAACTCCATACAGGTCTGGCAGACGGCGCGGAATACCGCGTGGTCTTCCTTCCCCTGACGGAGCGCCAGAATATACTTCCCGGTGGAGTGGTCCCTGTAGAGGGAGCTGTCTCCTTTGAAGGAAGAGATGACGGAAGCAAGATCCATGGCAGAGCCGATGCTGTCCAGCGTAAAGGCGATGAGCCGGTTCTCGGATTCGCTGCTGACGCGATCCAGGATCTCATGGAAGGAAGGCGTGGGCAGATCGTTTTGGCCGCCGTAGCGGGAAGCGTTCATCATCTGCTCCTCGAACTCCTCGCTGTAGTCATCCCAGTCCTCGTCCTCTTCCTCGCCGTAGCTCTCTCCGGTTCTGGGAGAGAAGCGGGAGAAACGGGTGTCGAGCTCGTCGGGATCGTTGATCTTGGTGACGATCAGCCGGATGGAATCCGTTCCCATGGGAATGGCTTCGATCATCAGAGGAACATTTGCCGCTTCGAAGCCGCAGGTATAATCAGCCTGACGCAAAAGCTCCCGGAAAAGGCCTTTGGTCTTCTCAGTACCGTAGGCCAGCTCGCTCATCTTGAGATGATGCATGGAGAGGTCTTCGGAGGTAAGGTCACAGCGGATCTGGTTTTCATTGATCTTTTCGATTTTCATGGGCGGGACCTCCTTTCTCGGTTAGAGGAAAGCCGCGTGATTTTATCCATCATAGCCTCTGCGGTCAGAGGCGTCAATAACCCCACAGTGAAGTTTTTGTGAAGTTTTCCGTTTCTGTGGATCCTTCACAAAATTGCTCCGGCCGGGATCCCCGAAAGGGGATCCCTTTGTATATATTTATCGACAAAAAAGCGCGTTTTGCTTAGCTTTCTCCCGGGATTACGGCAAACCGTAAGAGCGGTAAGAGGACATTTTGCACAATGGGAAAAGTGCTTGCAATGGGCATTTCCGGGGCATTATGATGCACTTACATCGCAGACGGCATCGGAAAGGAGGTTGGTGGATGGTCGTTTTGTGGTAAGGATCATACATTTTTCATATGTGTTTTGAAATATGCTTTATAAACGAGCCTGTCAAGGCACTTCTGATTTTGTCTCATGTATTCCTGATCCATTCCAACATTAAATCAATTATCCAAAAAACATCAAGTAATCTATAGAATCAGACATAAAAATCCTGTTTACAGTCTCCCGGAAAGGGAAAAGATGCAGCGATGAAAAAAACGATTCTCCAAAGGAAGTGATATACCACGGAACCTTTTGGCCCTTCGGAGAAACGTGTCATCAAACGGGTGCCTTTCGTCGGATGACAAACGAAATAAGTAATGACTAGGAAATGATGGTGTGTTAGAATAACTATGTATGCAAAGTGGCGGAAGCTGTTTTGCGACAGGGATTCCGCACACCATCGTTTCGTTTTTACGGCGATCCGATGATCCGGACGGAGTGCGGTTTCGGGCACCGGGGAGATCCTGCGGTGCAAAACGATCACAGCTTTATGCGGAGGGGATATGAAGAAAGCGCTGGTAACGCTGGTATCCATGATCCTGATCGTGATCATCGGATATTTTACGATCGGTAAGGAACTCATCGATAAGTACTCCTACGGCAGGGACTATGCCGACATGAAAGAATTCTACGGTGTGGATGACGCCCATCTGGCCATCATCCTGCAGGATGAGCAGATGGAGAAACAGGGCCTTTTGCGGGGCGGGAAATGCTACCTGCCGCTGGCCTTTGCGGAGCAGTATCTGACGGATGAGTTTTACTATGAGGAGGAGATGGACGCCCTGCTCTATACCACCGCCACTGACACCCGCGCCATTCCCATCGGAGAGGAATACATCCTCATCGACGGGGAGCGGAAGGATCTGGGGTATCCCGGGACCCTCAGTGCGGAGGGCGAGACCTGGATCGCCACGGATCTGCTGCTGGACTACGCCGCTTTTACCGTGAACGTCTACGAGTACCATGTACAGCTCTACACGGAGTGGGGCATTGCGGACATGCGCAAGATCACGGACAATACCGAGATCCGCGCCCGGGGCGGCATCAAGAGTCTGATCCTGCGGGATCTGGAAAAAGACGAGTCCGTGGAGATCCTGGAGGAGATGGAGACCTGGAGCAAGGTCAAGACCTCCGACTCTATCATCGGCTATGTAGAAAATAAGAAGATGCGGAAGGCGTCCGGTCTGGAGGAAAAGCCGGCGGCCCAGCCGGATCTGCCCGAATACACCTCCCTGTCTCCCGAGGGAAAGCTGGTCCTGGGATTCCATGCCGTCTTCGGCACCTCCGGGAACGATTCCCTCTCCGATGTGCTGGCGGAGGGGAAGGGGATTACCGTCATCGCTCCCACCTGGTTCAGCTTAACGGACGACTATGGCTCCTACCGGAGCTATGCAAGCGCGGATTATGTGGCGGCCGCACATGAAAAAGGCATCATGGTCTGGACCGTCTGGGACAATTTCAACTATGAGATGGAGTCCGGGGAGACGGTGAACGATGTGGCGCTGCTGTCCTCCATGGACGTGCGCAGGAACCTGGCGCAGAGCATGGTGTCCGAATGCGTCTCCATCGGCGCAGACGGCATCAATCTGGACTTTGAGGGCCTCAGCAGCGAATGCGGTATCCACTATGTTCAGTTTGTGAAGGAACTGGGCGTCCTCTGCCGCAGGGCAGGGATCTACCTGTCCATCGACAATTACGTGCCTTTCAATTTCAATAATTTCTATCGCCTGGACATTCAGGGAAGAGTAGCGGATTTCGTGTTGATCATGGGATATGACGAGCATACCAAGGGCAGCGGCGATCCCGGCAGCGTAGCCAGCATCGGCTATGTGTCCGACGGGCTGGACGCCACACTGGCCAGAGTCCCCGCTTCCAAGGTCATCAACGCGCTGCCGCTGTATACCATCCTCTGGAAATCCGACGGGGGCACGATTTCGGATGAATACATCACGGTGAACAACCAGGCGGATTTCATCAAGCGGAACAACCTGGAGCCCACCTGGAACGAGGAAACCTGCCAGAACTATTCCACCTGGACCGCGGACGGTACCACTTATCAGATCTGGTTCGAGGATCAGGAGTCCGTCGAGGCCAAGCTGAATGTGATGCAGGCCAGAAATATCCGGGGCGTTGCCGCATGGCGCCTGGGATACGGAACGAGAGAGATCTGGCAGCAGATTGAAGGCTATGGTGAAGACACGGATCATTAAATTGCAAAATCCTCTCGCACCCACTGCCGCCGACAAAGAGGCGTTGCAGGAAGCGGGGGAGATCATTCAAAACGGCGGTCTGGTGGCATTCCCCACGGAGACGGTCTACGGCCTGGGGGGAGACGCGCTGAACCCTGCATCCTCCAGAGCTATCTACGCAGCGAAGGGAAGACCTTCCGACAACCCGCTCATCGTCCACATCGCGGATCTCCGGGATGCGGCCCGGGTGGCGGATATGAGCAGACCGGAGGCGCGGATCCTGGCAGAACGCTTCTGGCCCGGCCCCATGACCCTGGTGCTGCCGGCACTGGAGACGGTTCCCCGGGAGACCACGGGAGGTCTGGACACGGTGGCGGTGCGGATGCCCTCCGACCCGACTGCGGCAGAGCTGATCTGCCGGGCAGGCGGTTTTGTGGCGGCACCCAGTGCCAATCTCTCCGGACGCCCCAGCCCCACGGATGCGGAGCATGTGATCCAGGATCTGGAGGGAAGAGTGGACGCCATCATCGACGGTGGGGACAATCCCATCGGCCTGGAATCCACCATTGTGGATCTGACGGTTCCCGATCCCATGATCCTGCGGCCGGGGTACATAACGCCTGAAATGCTGAGCGAAGCCCTGGGAAGAAAAGTGGATCTGGATCCTGCGATCCTGTCCATGGCGGCCGACGCAAAGCCCAAGGCCCCCGGGATGAAATACCGACACTACGCGCCGAAGGGAAGCCTGACCATCGTCAAGGGGAGTCCCGATGCGGTGGTGGAGCGAATCAATGAACTCCTGGAAGAGGCAGCAAAAGCGGGAAAGAAAACAGGCGTTATCGCCACCAGGGAACTGGTTTCGAGATACAAAGCAGACGTTATTTATTGCGTGGGAAGCGCGGGAGACGAGACCGAGGTGGGTCACAATCTCTATCGCATCCTGCGGAAGATGGACGATGAAGGCGTGGAGGTGATCTGCTCCGAGGCCTTTGCCGATTCCGGATTCGGGAGAGCGGTCATGAACCGGCTGCGGAAGGCTGCGGGCGGTATGATGATAGAGGTTTCCGTACCATAAATATACTTATATTTTCGGAGGTATTATAATGATAGCGATCGGCAGTGATCACGGCGGATTCGATATGAAAGAGCTCCTGAAGGCGCATATGGAGTCCAAGGGATATGAAGTGAAGGACTGCGGCACCTATTCCAAGGAAAGCTGCGATTATCCCACCTTCGGCCATGCGGTGGCAAAGGCCGTGGCAGACGGCAGCTGTGAGAAGGGCGTGGTGGTCTGCACCACCGGCATCGGCATCAGCATTTCCGCCAACAAGGTACCGGGTATCCGCTGTGCCCTTTGCAGCGAGCCCCTCAGTGCAAAAATGACCCGCCTGCACAACGATGCCAATGTGCTGGCGCTCGGCGGTGCCATGATCGGAAACAATCTGGCCCTTGAGATCCTGGACACCTTCCTGGAGACGGAATTCTCCGGAGAAGAGCGCCATCAGAGAAGGATCGATCTGATCGAGCAGATCGACCGCTAACCAGTTTTCTTTTGTCTGTACCAGTAACTTAAGTCAGTCTATACATCATTAGGAGGTGCCTTATGGGCAAAGTAGTAATCATGGATCATCCCCTGATCCAGCACAAGATCGGTTTCATTCGCAGAGTCGACACCGGTACCAAGGATTTTCGTGACACCATCAGTGAGATTGCAATGCTGATCTGTTACGAGGCCACCAGGGAGCTGAAACTCCAGGATGTGGAGATCGAGACCCCCATCTGCAAGACCACGGTGAAGGAGCTCAGCGGTAAGAAGCTGGCGGTCATCCCGATCCTGCGTGCGGGTCTGGGCATGGTGGACGGTATGCTCCGTCTGATCCCTGCTGCAAAGGTAGGTCATATCGGCCTCTACAGAGATCCCGAGACTTCCCTGCCTGTGGAGTACTATTGCAAGGTTCCTGCCGACTGCTCCGAGAGAGAGATCTTTATCGTGGATCCCATGCTGGCGACCGGCGGTTCCGCAGTGGCGGCCGTTACCATGCTGAAGGAGAGAGGCTGCAGAAACATCCACTTCCTGTGCATCATTGCCGCACCCGACGGTATCAAGGCACTCCAGGAAGCACACCCCGATGTGGATCTGTATGTGGGTGCACTGGATGAGAAACTCAACGATCACAATTACATCGTACCCGGTCTGGGCGATGCGGGAGATCGTATTTTCGGAACGAAGTAAGCACCGGAGGGCCCCCGCGCGGGGCACTCGCCGGTTTGAACCGGGCCTGCCGGGAGGCCGGCTCCGCCGAAGCGGGAATTCGGCGCGCCGCCCGGCCGGAAGTGCCCGGCATGGGGGATAATATGGCAAAGCGAGAGGGATATATCTCCTGGGACGGATATTTCATGGGCGTGGCACATCTTTCGGGCATGCGCTCCAAGGATCCCAATACCCAGGTGGGGTGCTGTATCGTCAGCAATGACAACAAGATCCTTTCCATGGGCTACAACGGGATGCCCATGGGCTGCAGTGATGATGAATTCCCCTGGGAAAGGGAGGGAGAGAGCGAGGAACTTACCAAGTACCCTTATGTGGTGCACAGTGAGTTGAACGCCATCCTGAACTATCGCGGCGGTTCCCTGGAGGGAACGAAGCTGTATGTGTCCCTTTTTCCCTGCAATGAGTGTGCAAAGGCCATCATTCAGGCCGGGATCCGCACCGTGATCTATGACGATGACAAGTACTGCGGGACCCCGGGAAACATCGCGGCCAAGCGCATGTTTGCGGCAGCGGGCGTAAAATGTCTTCCCTATCAGAGGAGCGGGGAGACCATTAAGATCACGATCTGAGGAGCTCTCTCCCGGACTTTTTTTGGACGGACGACGCATGAAGAGAAACAGCAAGAAGCACAGACAATTTTATACGTGGATCGCATTGACCCTTGCCTTAAGCCTGACGCTGTCCTGCCTGCCGGCTTCGGAAGCCAGCGCTGCCAAGTCCGGGAAGGAGCAGGAGCTGGAGGAGCAGATCGATGATGTCAGGGATGAGATCAAGGATCTGGAGGATCAGCAGAAGAAGAACGACGATGCTCTGGATGATCTTCAGAACGGCAAGGGCAGTCTGCAGCAGCAGTTAAACACCCTGAATGCCACGCTGGAGGAGATTAGCGGCAATCTGGAGCGCCTGAGCGCAGAGCTGACGGAAAAGGAGGCGCAGATCGAAACGGCCAGAGCGGATCTGGAGCAGGCGACGCAGGATGCCCGGGACCAGTATGCAAGCATGGTGGTCCGCCTGCGCAATCTCTACGAGCGCAACGACGCAGGCCTGGTGGGAGTGATCCTGGGACAGGGCACCATCTCCCAGCTGCTGAACACCGCAGACTATATGGAGCGGATCGAGCGCTATGAGCAGAACAAGCTGCAGGAGCTTAAGGATACCCGGGAAGAGGTGGCACAGCGAAAGGCTGCCCTGGAGGAAGAACAGCGTCAGCTGGAGGAACTGCAGGAGAAAAACCGGGAGGAATCCAAACGGTTAACCGACCTGATCGAGACGGCCCAAGCGGAGATCGAGAAGTACAGGGACGACATCGACGCCGCCGAGGCGAGAGCCAGAGAGCTGGAGCAGAGGCAGAAGGAATCCGAGGAGGACCTGGAAACCTTAAAAAAACTTCTGGAAGAGGAGCGCAGGAAATCCAAAGAAGCCATTGACGGCACCTGGCGCGATATCGCGGACGTTACCTTTGACGAGGGAGATGAGTATCTGCTGGCGTCCCTCATCTATTGCGAGGCGGGCGGAGAGCCCTACGAAGGCCAGGTGGCCGTGGGCGCAGTGGTCATCAACCGTGTGCTCAGCGGCGTTTTCCCGGAGACCGTTTCCGGTGTGATCTACCAGAGAGGACAGTTTTCACCCGTGGCCAGCGGCAGACTGGCGCTGGTGCTTTCCTCCGGCAAGGCGACCGAAAGTTGCCACAGAGCGGCGCAACAGGCCATGACGGGCTTTACCAATGTGGGGAGTTGTGTATACTTCCGAACCCCTGTCCCGGGACTGGAGGGGATTCAGATCGGGGGACACATTTTCTACTAGAAATCAGAGGATTTTCATGAGAGTACAAAGTCACCTTCAAAAAGACGGCTTTCCGGGCCTGTATAATGTCAGGGTACTGATCCGGGAAGACGGATGCGCCGCTTCCGGAAGCGAATGGTACTATAAATTCGTCCGGGAGAATTCGCGTCTCTCTCTTTTTGAAATGATCGCTCCGGAGGACGCAAAGGACCTGCAGGATACCATCCGGGAGGCTCTGGCGGCAGGAGATGCCTGCGAGCCCGGCGTCACGTTGCTGGAGCTCATAACGACTCTGGACAACAAGCTGGGAGATGTCTATCCTTATGTCCATCTGCGGATCGAAAAGGCCAGGACCTCGGAGATGGCAAAGCCTCTCTTTGAAGTCCATCTCACCGACATGCTGGAGAGCAGGGACAGTATCATCGGCCGCCAGGAATATCTGGAGAAATACCGGTTTTATCTGGCTTTGAAGCAGGAGATCTACTTTGATTACGCCCCTTCCACCAATGTGCTCTCCGTGTTCCGGTACATCAACGGGGTATCTTTTTCCATCTATTACGGAGATCTGGATGCTTTCCTGCAAAAATACAGGGACGAGGGCAAGCTGAACGAAGCCGACGCCCTGGAGCGGGCGGAGACGGTGGTCCGTTACCTGAAGAGCAAGGAGCTGAGCTTCTGCCTCAATGTCTTCTTTACGGAGGACGGTCACAGATATGATTTCCAGCTGCGGGGCGGATCGGTCCGGAGCGCGGATCCCTACTGCGCCGGGGTGCTCACCCCGAGCGAGGCGTCGAAGGACGAGCCCTACTATATGACCGAGGCGGCACTGGATGCCGGTACCGGCATCTTCAACAAGCGCGCCATCACCGAATATGTCATCGAGCACCTGGGGGGAACCGACGGCAAGGCGGAGACCGGCACCTGCTGGCTTATGATCATCGATGTGGATGATTTTAAGAACATCAATGACAATTTCGGACATGCCTTCGGCGATGAGGTGGTCCGCTATGTGGCGGAGACGCTGCAGAAGGCAGTGAAAAACAGGGGGATGGTCGGACGTTTCGGCGGCGATGAGTTTATGGTGTTCCTGAACAAGGCTCCCACCAGAGAGGCGCTGAAGGACCTTTTAAAGCCGCTGGCCAAGGATCTGCTCCTTGCCTTTGACCCGAAGTTTACCCTGACCATTTCCGTGGGTGTCAGCTGCTACCCCAAGGACGGAAGCGATTTTGAGACCCTTTTTGCCAAGGCGGACAAATGCGTCTATATTGCCAAGGAGAAAGGGAAAAACAGACATATCATCTACGATGAAGAGCTCCACGGCGCCCTGGACAAGAATTCCATGGAGACCCAGGCGGTGGCCTACACTATTTCCAATGAACGCAGGCGCCGCAAGATCGAGGAGATCCTCATCGGGCTGAGCATGGAGGGAAGTGCTTATCTTCTGGGCAAGCCGGAGCGGATGGATGAGCTGCGGGCCGTCCTGGATGTGGACGGTGTCAGCATCACCTCCGCGGATGCTTCAATCCTCTATGCGGTCAGCGGCCGTTATATCAAGGCTACCAGTGATGAGGATTGGAACGATCCCGCAGTGTTTGCCGGTATGTTTGACGATGCCGGCTTCTACGTGGAAAACAACGTGGCGGCTCTGAAGGACATCATGCCCCAGGTCTACAGGGGATTTGCGGAGTTTGAGATCGGTGCTTCCGTCGTCGTCACCAATATGAAGGACGGGAAGCCCGGCACCATGGTCCATTTCGATGTTTTTAACAAGCGGCGGAAATGGTCGGAGCGGGAGCTGGAATACATGGGATTCCTGGGAAAACTCATCGTGACGCTCATCGACGAGGGCAGATGATCCCCGGGGCGAACGCCCCGCAAAAAGAAGGAGAAAGCGAAAAAGAAAAGGACTGTGACCGGCAGGTCACAGTCCTTTTTCGTCCAGGCAGGCCTGGAATTTCTCAAATTTGTCACGGTCGATGAGGGTGAGCAGATCGTTCAGACTCCGCAGGCAGTGAAGAAACTGTGCCTGGGTCAGAAGCCCCTGCTCCACCGCATCCGCCAGCTCGTCCAGGTCCATGACCTTGATCCGGCCGCTGGGATAGAGGATCACATCCGCCAGGAGATCCGTAACCACCAGGTCCTCCGGCGTCTCTCCCTGAGCGTATTCCACAATGTCGCAATACCAGTAAAGGAGGGATCCGTCGCTGCGGTAGAACTTGCTGACCTTTACTCCGTGTTCCAGGAAATAGCAGGAGGTACCGTGGTCAAACTCCGCCTTGGGACGCAGCGTGTTCCACCTCGTGATGATCCGCTCTTCGGTCCGTTCCACCACCTCGTCATCCTTCAGCAGGATGCACTCCTGGGGGATCAGACGCTTTCTGTAGATGCGCAGGGAATCCATACAGTATCTCCTTTCGGGAGCGTTTTTGGGATTACAGATCTGCGGACCGCTCCGCCCTCTGTTGTAATATAGTATAACACTTACTTCCGTAATAAAAAATTAATAAAACTTTCCCACCCCGAGAGGGCGGTTGTATAGACAATTAGGGCAATTTTCGTTATAATTTTCCCTATAGTGCGTAAGAAAAAGCAAAGGAAAAAGCGTTGGATCGGAAAGACAGAAAAACCCGAAAAAGAACCGAAGGGCTTCCTGATTCCCGGGTGCTCCGCTCCCTGTCCCTGGTGATGCAGTTCGGGATCAATATGCTGGTCCCCATCGCCATGACCACGATCCTGGGATACTGGCTGGATCAGAAGCTGGGGACCCGTTTCCTGGTGATCCTGTTTTTCTTTATCGGAGCCATCGCCGGATTCCAGAACATCTACCGGATGGCCATGAAGATCGGCACGGGAGAGGATGGAGCTTCAGATGAGCGAACGCCGGATGACACAAAACGACGAAAGGACGACCGCCGGAAATAAGGACGAAGCCCCGGAGGCCGGATTCCGGATGCTCCGCAGCATGGATCGCACCCTGCTGGAGCTGCTGACGGGTGTCGTTTTTTCCGGGATCCTCATGCTCCTGCCGGTGCTCGTCTTTGCAAAGGACCGCAGGATGGCGGTCATAAGCCTGCTTGCGGGGCTCCTTCTGGCAGTGCTCGGCATCTGGCATCAGTATTTTTCTCTGAACAGGGCGCTGGATCATGATCCGGAGACCGCCCAGAAGCGGATCTACTCCGCATATCTGGTCCGATATTTTTCCCTGGCGGCAGCCCTTGCGGTGATCTGCCTGACGGATCTGTTTTCACCACTTTTCGTATTCCTGGGACTCTTTGCGTGGAAGACTGCCGCGTACCTGCAGCCCCTGGATCATAAGCTTTACAACCACCTGTTCCACGAGTCCGATCCCGTCCCCGTGACGGAGGAGGAGTACCAGGCATCCCTGGCGGCGGCGAAGGAAGCGGCCGCGGGAGCCCCGGAGAAAGAGCCCGGGGAGCCCGGTACGGAACAAAACCTGTCCTAAGTCAGACGATACTGAGTAAAGGAGGTAAAAGAATGGGATATGGAGTCCTGATGTCCTCCGGAGAGTTTGACTCTTCGTCCTTCATGATCCACGGAATCTTCAAGTATTCCTTCTTCGGACATGAAGTCTGGATCACCAACACGCATGTCAGCATCCTGGTCATCATGATCCTGCTGATCGTGTTTTCCCTGCTGGGCGGCAGGTGCCTGAAAAAAGCCACCATGAAGCCCGGGAAATTCCAGAACGTGGTCGAACTCCTCGTAGAGTTCCTGGATGGGATCGTCGACAAGGCCATGGGCAAGGGCGCACCGAAGTATTACAACTACATCGGAACCCTCTTCGTCTTTATCCTGGTGTCCAACATTTCCGGCCTGCTTGGACTGAGACCGCCCACCGCCGATTACGGTGTGACACTCCCGCTCGGAATCCTGACTTTCATCCTGGTCCATTACGCGGAAGTCCGGTTCAACAAGCCGCTGGATCTTTGGAAGGACAAATGCTCGCCGCTCCCGCCCTGGCTGCCGATCTGGTTGCCCATCAACATCATCAGTGATATAGCGGTTCCGATCTCACTGAGCCTTCGTTTGTTTGCGAATGTGCTGTCCGGTACCATCATGATGGCGCTGGTCTACGGACTGCTGAAGTGGGTTGCTCTTGCGTGGCCTGCCGCACTGCATGTGTATTTCGATCTGTTTTCGGGAGCGATACAGACCTACGTGTTCTGTATGTTGACAATGACTTACATCTCCAGTGCCCGGGGCGACGGAAACTGACCCTCGGACCCACGGAACAAAGGATGTGCCTGCGAGGCACGCGCTGTCTGATTCGGGCCCAGGCAGCGGAAAATAAGCCCGAATGGAGGAAACTATGGATTTTAATGAGAATTTCGTATTAGGGTGTTCCGCAATCGGCGCCGGCTTGGCAGTTATCGCCGGTATTGGCCCCGGTGTCGGCCAGGGTATCGCAGCAGGTCACGGTGCAGCAGCCGTCGGACGTAACCCCGGTGCAAGATCAGAGATCATGTCCACCATGCTTCTGGGCCAGGCCGTGGCAGAGACCACCGGTCTGTACGGTCTGCTGGTTGCTATGCTTCTGCTTTTCGTAAAGCCGCTGGTGGGATAAAACCCAAATACCCGGATACGGAAAGGAGGCTTTAGGTGGTTTTATTAACTGGAGAAGAAATGACAAGGTTGTTTAACCTGGACTGGCAGCTGATCGCCGACTCCTTCCTCTCCATCATTGCCCTCTTTGTACTGCTGTTCTTCATGGGTCGTTTCCTGTTCGATCCCGCCCGCAAGTTCCTGGAAAGCCGCAGAGAGCGGATCGCCGGGGAGCTGCAGAGCGCGGACGAGGCCCGGGAAGAGGCGGAGAAGCTGAAGGCAATGTACGAGGAAAAGCTGAAAAACGCTGACAAAGAGACGGAAGAGATCCTCTACGATGCGAGACAGCGGGCGCTGGACAATGAGCGCCAGATCGTGGAAGAAGCCAGAGAAGAAGCCAAAAGAATATTGGACCATGCACACAGAGAGGCCGAACTGGAGAAACAGAAGGTGGCTGATGATGTGAAGAAGGAGATGGTCGTGCTGGCATCCATGATCGCCGGCAAGGTCGTCAGCGCTTCCATCGATACCACGGTTCAGGACCAGCTGGTGCAGGATGCGCTGAAGGAAATAGGTAATAGCACATGGCAAAGTTAATTTCCAAAACCTATGGCGAAGCGCTGTACGAGGTTGCCGCGGAAACCGGGAGGGAAGAGGAATTCCTGACAGAGCTCGGTGAAGTGGTGAAGGTGATGGAGGACAATGCGGATTTCGGGCGACTGATCCTGCATCCTTCCATTCCCAAGCAGGAGAAGCTCAGGATCACCGGTGAGGTGTTCCGGGGCAGACTCAGCGACGAGATGGTCGGCTTTCTGCTGACACTGGTGGAAAAGGAACGCTTTTCCGCACTCCGTGCCATTGCGGATTACTACACGCAGCGGTACAAGGAGGCGAAGGGCATCGGCGTTGCCTATGTGACCACTCCCGGACCTCTGGGAGAGGCAGGCAGGGCTTCCGTGGAGGCAAAGCTCCTGGAGACCACGAAGTACAGGCAGATGGAGATGCATTACGAGACCGATCCCGATCTCATCGGAGGGATCATCATCCGCATCGGCGACCGTGTTGCAGACGGCAGCGTTCGCAACAAGTTAAATGAACTGAAGCAGGAACTATTACAGGTTCAACTGGGATGACCGGTTGAAAGAAAGGTGCTACAGAACAATGAATTTAAAACCAGAAGAAATCAGTTCTGTCATCAAAGAGCAGATTGAGCGTTACGCCTCCACGCTGGACGTGACCGATGTCGGTACCGTCATTCAGGTAGCGGACGGAATTGCCCGTGTTCATGGTCTGGAGAATGCCATGCAGGGTGAGCTCCTGGAGTTCCCCGGCGAAGTCTACGGAATGGCACTCAACCTGGAGGAGGACAACGTAGGTGTTGTTCTGCTCGGCAGCTCGAAAAACATCAATGAAGGGGATCAGGTTAAGACCACCGGCAGAGTGGTTGAAGTTCCCGTTGGCGACGCTCTGCTCGGCAGAGTCGTGAACTCCCTTGGACAGCCCGTCGACGGCAAGGGCCCCATCCAGACGGACAAGTTCCGCCGGATCGAGCGCGTGGCCAGCGGTGTCATCACCAGAAAGAGCGTGGACACTCCCCTGCAGACCGGAATCAAGGCAATCGATTCCATGGTGCCCATCGGCAGAGGTCAGCGTGAGCTGATCATCGGCGACCGTCAGACCGGTAAGACGGCCATCGCCATCGACACCATCATCAATCAAAAGGGACAGAATGTAAAATGTATCTATGTGGCCATCGGACAGAAAGCGTCCACCGTGGCCAATATCGTAAAGACACTGGAGGAGTACGGTGCGATGAACTACACCACCATCGTGGTGTCCACCGCCAGCGATCTGGCTCCTCTGCAGTATATCGCTCCCTACGCCGGATGTGCCATCGGTGAGGAATGGATGGAGAACGGTGAGGACGTGCTTGTGGTTTATGACGACCTGAGTAAGCATGCTACCGCATACCGTACACTCTCCCTGCTCCTTCGTCGTCCACCCGGGCGTGAGGCATATCCCGGTGACGTCTTCTATCTGCACTCCAGACTGCTGGAGCGTGCAGCCAGAATGAACGAGGAGTACGGCGGAGGATCTCTGACTGCACTTCCCATCATCGAGACCCAGGCAGGCGACGTGTCCGCCTACATTCCTACCAACGTGATCTCCATCACCGATGGCCAGATCTACCTGGAGACCGAGATGTTCAACTCCGGCTTCCGTCCTGCCATCAACGCAGGTCTGTCCGTCTCCCGTGTGGGCGGCGCGGCACAGATCAAGGCGATGAAAAAGATCGCAGCTCCCATTCGTACGGAGCTGGCACAGTATCGTGAGCTGGCATCCTTCGCACAGTTCGGTTCCGAGCTGGACAACGACACCAAGGAGAAGCTGGCTCAGGGCGAGCGCATCAAGGAGGTGCTCAAGCAGCCTCAGTACGCTCCCATGCCTGTGCAGTATCAGGTCATCATCATTTATGCCGTGACCAGAAAATACCTTCTGGATATTCCGGTAGAGGATATCACCCGCTTTGAGAAGGAGTTCTTCGAGTACCTGGATACCAAGTATCCCCAGATCCCCGGCGGCATTGCCAAGGACAAGGTGATCAGCGATGAGAACGAAGAAACCCTGAAGAAGGCGATCGTTGAATTCAAGGAAGCGTTTTTGAAGGCGTAAAGCCAGATAAACCTCCGAAAGGGGAAAACTCATGGCATCCATGCGTGATATTAAGCGCCGCAAGACCAGTATCCAGGGTACCCAGCAGATCACGAAAGCGATGAAGCTGGTGTCCACGGTGAAGCTGCAGCGCGCAAGAAGCAATGCAGACAAGACAAAGGTATACTTCGATACCATGCGCAGGACCGTCAGCAGTATCCTGTCCCGCGTAGGCAGCATCCGGCACAGATACCTTCAGGCCGGAGATTCCACCCGGAAGGCGGTGGTGGTCATCACCTCCAACCGCGGACTGGCCGGCGGCTACAATTCCAACGTGATCAAGCTGGTCACCCGGAACGAAGCCTGGAGCAAGGAAGAGCTGGATATCTACGCCATCGGTAACAAAGGGCGCGAAGCCTTTACCAGGTACGGATATACCATCAAAGAGGACCTGCCCGATATGATCGAGGCCCCCACCTACAAGGAAGTCAGCGCGCTCACGGAGCGTCTGCTCGCATCCTTCGCGGCGGGAGAGATCGGCGAGATCCATCTGGCATACACCTTTTTCAAAAATACGGTCACACAGGAGCCCCGCCTGATCAAGCTCTTACCCGTGGAAGTGGGTGAGGAAGAGGAGCAGGAGGAGACTCAGGGTGCGACGGCCATCATGAACTTTGAGCCTCAGGACGAAGAGGCCATTGATCTGATCGTTCCGAAGTATGTGAGCAGCCTGCTCTACGGTGCCCTCATCGAGGCAGTTGCCTCCGAGAACGGTGCCCGCATGCAGGCAATGGACAACGCAACCAGCAACGCCGAGGAGATGATCGACGATCTGTCCCTGCTCTACAACAGAGCGCGGCAGAGCTCCATTACCCAGGAGCTGACGGAGATCATTGCCGGCGCGGAAGCGATCTCATAACCGGAACCGTAGTTTTTTGCGGCTTAACAGCCAAAAATCGTAAAGTTTGGAGGAGAACATGGCAGGAGAGAATAAAGGCAAGATCACTCAGGTCATCGGAGCTGTCCTGGACATCCGCTTCGATACCGGAAAACTGCCCGAGATCAACGAAGCGATCCGCATTCCCACCGGAGACGGCGGAGAGCTGACGGTGGAGGTTGCCCAGCACCTGGGAGATGACACCGTAAGATGTATCGCCATGGGAAGTACGGATGGATTGATCCGCGGAACGGAAGCGTTCGCTACCGGTGCTCCCATCAGTGTTCCCGTCGGTGAGAATACCCTGGGAAGAATCTTTAACGTGCTTGGTCAGCCCATCGACAATAAGCCCGCTCCCACGGATGTGACCTATGAGCCCATCCATCGCCCTGCGCCCAGCTTTGAGGAGCAGTCCACGGAGTCCGAGCTTCTGGAGACCGGTATCAAGGTCGTCGATCTGCTCTGCCCTTACCAGAAGGGCGGTAAGATCGGACTGTTCGGCGGTGCAGGCGTCGGGAAGACCGTCCTGATCCAGGAGCTGATCCGTAACATCGCAACGGAGCACGGCGGCTATTCCGTTTTCACCGGTGTCGGCGAGCGTACCCGTGAGGGTAACGACCTGTACCATGAAATGACCGAGTCCGGCGTTATCGAGAAGACCACCATGGTCTTCGGTCAGATGAACGAGCCCCCCGGAGCGAGAATGAGAGTCGGTCTGGCAGGTCTGACCATGGCCGAGTACTTCCGTGACAAGGGCGGCAAGGATGTGCTGCTGTTCATCGATAACATTTTCCGTTTCACCCAGGCAGGTTCCGAGGTGTCCGCTCTGCTGGGCCGTGTGCCTTCCGCCGTGGGTTATCAGCCTACGCTGGCAACGGAGATGGGTGCCCTTCAGGAGCGCATCACTTCCACCAAGAACGGATCCATCACTTCCGTGCAGGCAGTCTATGTGCCCGCCGATGACCTGACGGACCCCGCACCCGCTACGACCTTCGCACACCTGGATGCTACGACGGTGCTTTCCCGTTCCATTGTGGAGCTGGGAATCTATCCCGCAGTGGATCCCCTGGAGTCTACCTCCAGGATCCTGGATCCCCGTATCGTGGGAGAGGAGCATTACCGCGTGGCCCGCGGCGTTCAGGAGATCCTGCAGAGATATAAGGAGCTTCAGGACATCATCGCCATCCTCGGTATGGACGAGCTCTCCGAGGAAGACAAGCTGGTGGTCTCCCGTGCACGTAAGGTGCAGAGATTCCTTTCCCAGCCCTTCCACGTGGCTACCCAGTTCACCGGTCTGGAAGGCAAGTACGTGCCCATCAGCGAGACCATCCGCGGCTTCGCCGAGATCCTCGAGGGCAAGCATGATGATATCCCCGAGAGCTACTTCCTCAGCGTGGGAACCATTGACGATGTACTGGCCAAGGTGAAATAATACGGAGGCGATATGGCTGACAAGGTAATGAAGCTGCGGATCATCACCCCGGAGCGCGTGTTCTACGAGGGTGAGGCGCAGATGGTTGAATTTAATACCACCGAAGGGGAGATCGGAGTGCTCCCCGGCCACATCCCCATGACGGTCATTGTGGCCCCCGGCATTCTGCGGATCCATGAAGAAGACGAGACGAAAAATGCCGCGTTGCACTCCGGATTTGCAGAGATCCTGCCCGATATGATCTCCGTTCTGGCCGAGGTCGTGGAGTGGCCCGACGAGATCGACAGGGAACGTGCCGATGCTGCTTTGAAGCGTGCTCAGGAAAGGATCCGGGCGAAAGACGAGGACCTGGATCTGGCTCGTGCGGAGATCGCGCTCCAGCGTGCAATGGCCAGGATCAATGTACTCAAGTAATTCAGAAAGTAAGCGCAAAAGCGTCCTTGCAGCATAAGGACGCTTTTGCTATGAGGGCGTTACAGGTTCATGAAAAAGGCAATCATCCGGGTGCTCTCCCTGATCGTGGTATTTTTCCTGACGATCATCATCGCATCCAAGGTCATGAATACGGGACATGAGAACCTGACTGTGGAAATGGCGGAAAGCTCTCTGCCCACCATCTCCATGGTACAGGGAGACTATGTCTATAACACCCTCTTTGGCTATGTCCGGGAGTCGGATATTTCCTATGAGCAGGGAAATACCACCTTTCTGGACGAAAACCGTCAGACGGGATATCTGATCCGTACCTACGGACGGAAAGTCAAGGGATTGCAGGTCTGCGTCAGGGGCACCCTGGACAGGCGGCTCATCGAGGACTCCCCCGTGGATGGATATGAAGCCCGTGGGGATGAACTGGTCGGGACACTGCAGCTGAAGGATCTGCTGACGCCGGGGGAAGTGTATTCCCTGGAGTTGATCCTGGAGCTGGAGCAGGAGGAAAAGGTCTACTACTACACCCGGGTGCTGTTTGATGCGGACGCCCACGTGGAGGAGGAGCTGGGATTTGTCTATGATTTTCATGACAGGCTCTTTGACAGAGACCGGGCGAAAAATCTGACCACCTATCTGGAGACGGATCCCACCAGGGAGGACAACAGTACCTTCTATCGTGTGAACATCTATTCCAGCTTCCGCCAGCTGACCTACGGGGATCTGGCGCCGACCCAGGTGGGTGACACCTATGTCACATTGGTGGACAATGCCGGAACCCTTTCCACCCTGCGGACCGAATGCCTGGTGTCCACCGGCGTGGATCCCGACAGGACCTACTATCTGGTGCGGGAATCCTTCCGCCTGCGCTATGCGGAGGAACGTTTTTATCTGCTGGACTATAACCGCAGCATGGAGCAGATTCCTCACGCCGAGACCATGTGTACCAATGACAAGCTGGCGCTGGGCATCGCCAATGCGGATGTGTCCATGATGGAAAGCAGCGACGGCGGCAGCGTGGCCTTCATGAGCGGGGACGAGCTCTTTTGCTACAACGCAACCCTGGGACGTCTGGGGAAGGTGTTCCGCTTCCACGATGATACCTATTCCGACCCAAGGACCCTCTTTTCTCCCTATCGCATCCGGATCCTGGATGTCAATGAGGCCGGAAACGTGAAATTCGCCGTCTACGGCTATATGTGCAGAGGGCGCCACGAGGGCGAGGTGGGCATCGAGATCTACGACTACGACGGTGCGCAGAACACCATCGAGGAACTCTGCTACATCAGCTATGCCAAGACCGCATCCATCCTCATCGAGGAGATGGACAGACTCCTGTTCCTGAACCGGGAAAACATTCTCTATCTGACACTGGAGGACAATGTATACCGCATCGGTCTCGAGGACCAGACCGTGGAGACCCTTTCGGAGCTGGTGCAGGGAGATACCGCCAGTACCAGTGCAGACCACAGACTGCTGGTGGATACGGAGGGGGATGCCAGAGTGCCGGTGGCCCTCACTGTCAGCAATCTGAATACGGAATCCGGCGTGCGGATCGAGAGCTATCCCGGGGAAGCGATCTACTTCCTGGGCTTTGTGGGGGAGGATCTGATCTACGGCAGAGCCCGGCTGGACCAGGCCTGTCAAGAGAGCAGCGGTGCTGCCTTTTATCCCATGTATGCGCTCTGCATCTGCGACGAGCTGGGAGAGACCATCAAGGAATACCTTCCGGAGGACGGGATCTATATCAAGGACGTCAGCACCTCCGACAGCCAGATCGTTATGGAGCGGATCCGTCTGACGGAGGACGGGTACGAAATGGTGATGGAGGATCATATCACCACGGGTCTGGTGGAGAATCCCACGAAAAATACCGTTGCGGTGGCCAATATCGACATCTACGAAAACTACGTGCAGATCCAGACCAGAAACGACATCGATACCGCATCCCTCCTGGTCATGACCCCCAGCGAGGTGGTCTATGAGGGCGGAAGAGAGCTGGAACTGGAAGTGGAGGACGCGCAGGTCCGGTACTATCTCTACGGCAGCACGGGCGTGGCCGGAATCTATACTTCCCCTGCGGTGGCGGTTTCCCGGGCAGTGGACACCGGCGGCCAGATCTACGATGCGGACGGCACCCTCATCTGGCGCAAGTCCAGCCGTGCCATCCGGAATCAGATCATGGCCATCGGCGAAGAGACCGTGACGGAGGACAAGGACAGCCTGGCGGTATGCCTGGACACCATCCTCAAATACAACGACGTGATCCGCAATTCCGATTACCTGCTGGGGCAGGGCAAGACCGTCTTCGGGATCCTGGAGGACAATCTTCCGGAGGTGAAGGTGCTGAACCTGACGGGCTGCACCATGGACTCCATGCTCTACTACCTGAACCTGGACATTCCTGTGCTGGTGCTCCTGCGGGACGGCAATGCGCTGCTTCTGACGGGCTTTAACGAGAGCCAGGTGGTGGTGCTGGATCCTGCGGAGGGAACCCTGTCCAAGGTCAGTCAGAGCGAGGCTGCGGCCCTTTTTGCGGAGAACGGGAACAGCTTCATCACATACATCAAATAGCCTCTTCGGGTGCATCCCGACAGATGTAGGAACGACAGGTACGAAAAAAGGCGGATACCGCAGGGTATCCGCCTTTCGTCCGTATATGGATGGATCAGATCTGGAACTCGCCCAGGATCTTGATGAGCTCTTCGGAACGCACCTTCAACTGGCGGGAAGCCTCCTCCAGGCCTTCGATGGCGGCATCCTGCTGCTCCGCCGCCTGTGCGACCTCTCCGGCCCGTGCAACGGTCTCCCCGGAGATCCCGGAGATGCCCTCGATGGAGGAAAGGGTCTGGGCTCTGGCGCCGTCCATCTGCTCCACACGCTCGCAGATGGTGTCCAGGGACTCGATAAAGCCGGAGACCTGCCTGCTGATGGTATTGAAGGATTCTCTGGTCTTCTCCACTACTTCCGCCTGTATGGCCACCACATCCTCGGCCTTCTCCGCGGTCTTTACCACATCCAGCGTCTGCCCCGCCACATCGTTCACGATCTCCCCGATGCGGTCGGCGGACTCCATACACTGGGTGGAGAGATTCCGGATCTCCTCGGCCACCACAGTAAATCCGCGGCCCGCTTCTCCGGCTCTGGCAGCCTCGATGCCTGCGTTCAGGGACAGGAGATTGGTCTTTTTTGCAATGCCGTTGATGGTCTTTACCACATCGTGAACCGCTTCCAGCTTCTCCTCCAGCTCCCCTATGGCGGTGATGACTTCCTCGGTGATGCGGCTGGTGGCATCGGAGCTGTCCGTCAGGCTCTTGACGGAAGCGATACCCTCCTGGATGGTGGACTCCGTCTGTCTGGTAAAGCGGGTGATCTCCTCCGTATTTTCCGTCACCTCGGTGATGATGCCGGAGAGATCGTCCATACTCTGCAGGCAGCTGGCGGAATTGCTGTCCAGATGCCCCGTGCCTTCCTCGATCCTGCCGGCGGCACCCTTGATGTCGTCGGAGGTGGCCTTGAAGGTACCTGCAGCCTCCTCCATCTGATCGGAGGAAGCCTGCACATCGTTACTGACCTCACTCACTTTGGTAATGAGGGATTTGACATTGCGGACGGTATTGTTGACACCGCCGCAGAGCTGCGCCAGCTCGTCCTTGCCCTTTGCGTGGAGCTCCGTGGTGAAGTCGCCTGCAGCCACCTTTTTCAGCTTCCGCAGGATGTAGCTGATGGTGTGGGCCATGCGACCGGAGATGAGGATCGCCAGCACCAGGCTGATGATCACGGCAAAGAGGGTCAGGATCACGGTGAAGGTCTTGATGTTGGCGGTCTTGGCGATAATGTCCGCCTGGGGGATGAGCGCTGCGATCATATCGCCGCTCTCGCTGATCTTGCTGTAGGCAAAAAGGTAATCCCCGCCGGCGTGTTGCACCATGAACGCGCCGGAAAGCTCCTCGGAGGAGATGGCCGTCTCATAGTAGCTCTGCCCGAAGATGACACCGGCATTGTCCTCCTCCGGATCGGAGTGGAACTCAAAGCCGTCCCTGGTGACCACCGCCACATAGCCGCCGTCGCCGCCGTCCAGGATGCTTAAGGCACCGCGGATGGTCGCCGCGTCAAAATCGATGATCATGATACCGTTCAGATTCCCCAGCTTCCGCACATAACGGAGAGCGTACTCTCCCACGTGGATGCCCATGGCATTGTCCAGTTCATCGTTCCGGCCGAAGAGGTGCCATTCCGTGGGAACCTCCTGCAGGACAGCACCCTCGGAGGAATTCATAAAGGTTTCGTAGGGATCTGCTGCCAGTGTGGTGGATCTGGCCATAATGCTGCGCCCCTCGGGGCCGAAGAAGTAGATATCCTTGACCTTGGAATCCACCACGGTCTTGGTCAGGAGATTGTCATTGTACTCCCGGACCAGCTTGGAGGAATTCTCCTTGTCCAGGCTGCCCTTGATGAAAAAGCCCAGCTGCTGGTCCACGAGATAGGATTTGAACTCTTCCTTCTCGCTGTCGATGATCAGTGTCACATATTTGTTCAGCACATCTGCGGTCTGCAGCGTCTGATTTTTGTACTCTTCCGTAATGGCCGTGGAGGCTTTCTCATAGGAGAAAATGCCCAGTGCCACCACACATGCGATGGGAACAAAAAACGAAACGATCAGTTTGAAGCGAATGCTGTGAAAGAATGAGACTTTGACCTGTTCTTTCTTCATAGTGTACCCCTTTACCCCGTATTTTTCCGGCGAAAGAAAACCGAAAAGGTGGCGGACACCCGGCTCCCAAACCTCAGCGTCCGCCACCTGAATTATACCATATGTACCTGATTCTTCCAACGGTCGGCCGCACTTTTTCCGCGTCCCGAAAGGGGCGATCAGGACTCCATACCGAAGATCTTCGGTGCCACGGGGTGCAGCGCCGTCAAAAGGATGAAGCCCAGGATCCCGCAGGAGATCAGCTCGCCTGCACCCACGGTGAGCATGAAGAAGGGGATGGTTCCTTCCAGCTGATAGACGTATGCCAGCACAAAGGGGATGATCAGCGTGTTGGCTACAATGGGAGGGATCGTCACCAGGATCCGGGAGGTCTCGGAGTGCTTTAACCGGACTGCGATGAACCAGGATCCCAGAGCTCCCAGGAGGGTTGCGAGGGAGCCGAAGAGCACATCCCAGGGAGCGCATCCCGTTACGAGATTGCTGATGAGACATCCCAGGAAAAGGCCGGGGACGGCAGCAGGCGTAAAAAAGGGAAGGACGGTAAGTGCTTCGGAAATGCGGATCTGAATGGCACCGCTGGCCAGATTGAAGGCGTTGATAAAGACGGTGAGCACCACGTAGATGGCAGCGATCATGGCTGCCTGGACCATAAATAAAACTTTCTTGTTTCTCATTTTTGATTCTCCTTAGTTTTGTTTTGCGTCAGGAAGGTTTTCGAACTGACGGC
>JAILAF010000078.1 GCA_024681775.1 Lachnospiraceae bacterium | reverse complement strand
CAAAATCCCATATGTTTTCCAGATAATATTTGAACGGAAACTCTGCATTGCCGTGCAGGGCGGTTTCCCGCAGCGATTCATCTGTTGTGATCTTGGAAAATGTATTCATTATTTATCCCATTATTTAAGAACAGCACTATTTTGAGATATTATACAATAAATCTGCGATAAATATCAATGACAATCTGATAGCTCTACGATATATTTCAATATATAGAGACTGATCGCTTGGGAGGTAAGAATGAAAGCAAAGAATAAGTATAAAAAAACATTGACAGCCTGCTATCTGGGCTTCATTACACAGGCGATAGCAGCAAATTTTGCACCGCTTCTGTTTCTTACATTTCATCAAAGCTATGGGATACCGTTCGGAAAGATAGCACTCATATCTACAGCCTTTTATTTTACCCAGCTTGTTGTGGACGTGTTCTGCGCAAAATATGTGGACAGGATCGGATACCGGGTAAGTGCTGTTGCATCGGAGATCACCTCAGCGGCTGGACTTATAGGTCTTGCCATTCTGCCCGAGATCCTGCCGGATCCCTTTGTGGGGATCATCATAAGCACCATAGTGTATGCGATAGGGAGCGGACTCATAGAGGTTCTGGGCAGTCCGATCGTTGAGGCCTGTCCCTTTGACAATAAGGATGCAGTGATGAGCCTTTTGCATTCGTTTTATTGCTGGGGCAGCGTGGGAGTTATTCTGTTTTCAACCATATTTTTTACAGTATTCGGGTTGGAGCATTGGAGGTGGCTGTGCTGTATATGGGCGATTGTTCCGATGTATAATATATACAACTTTGCGGTATGTCCCATAGAGAAGCTGGTTGAGGACGGAAACAGTATGTCAATCTCCGGTCTCCTTAAGACACCGGTATTTCTTCTTGGGATCATTCTGATGGTATGTGCGGGGGCATCAGAGATGTCTATGGCTCAGTGGGCGTCGGCGTTTGTCGAATCCGCTCTCGGGCTTACGAAAACAGTTGGGGATCTTTTGGGACCGTGTATGTTTGCGGTGACCATGGGCTTGAGCAGGGTAATCTATGGAAAGTACGGGGAAAAGATAGATCTGTCAGGATATATGCTTGGCTCCGGCGCGCTATGTCTTGCCTGCTATTTGTTTGCCGCGCTTTCCCACAATCCGGCCATATCTCTGGCAGGATGTATATTCTGTGGCTTTTCGGTAGGCATCATGTGGCCGGGATCGATCAGTATTCTGTCAAGGAAACTTCCGGTCGGCGGGACAGCCATGTTTGCGCTGCTTGCCATGGCAGGAGATCTTGGAGGAGCTGCCGGCCCTGCCTTTGTAGGATTTGTCACCGACCTGCAAAATGAGAGCCTGAAGGCAGGAATGCTTGCAGGCGGAGTGTTTCCTACGATAATGATCATAAGCATACTGATAATAAGATCAAAATCGGAAATAAGGGAGGAATCAAAATAACATTGAATTCATAAGGGAGGCGGCAAAGGAGAATACATTTATGAATGGGTATGTATATATAACATTAAGAGAGAAACCTGAATTGATGGATATGGCTGCAGACTGGTTTCATAAGAAGTGGGGAGTTCCCAAGGATGCATATATTGAATGCATGACAGCATATCTTAATAAAGAAACCGAAAATGGATGGTATTTATGCATGTTGGGAGACCGGATTGTTAGCGGATTAGGCGTGATCGATAATGATTTTCACGACAGGAAGGATCTAAGCCCCAATGTATGCGCGGTATACACGGAAGAAAACCACCGTGGTCAGGGCATAGCCGGTAGACTTCTGGATCTTGTAGTTGATGATATGAGAAAGAAAGGAATATCACCGCTTTATCTTGTGACAGATCATACAGGATTTTATGAGCGATACGGTTGGGAGTTCTACTGCATGGCTCAGGGAGATGATGAGCCGGAGCAGACGAGATTGTATATTCATAGATAGGTGGCAAGTATGAGGATTGAAACAGATGGATTGATCATAAGATCCATAGAGCGTCGGGAACCGTTTGGAATAAATACATGATAATCAATACAGGACAAAGAACAGATATTCCGGCTTTCTATGCCGAGTGGTTTTCAAATAGAATAAAAGAGGGCTTTGTTTGTGTCCGCAATCCGTACGATCAAAGCCAGGTCAGTAAGTACAGGCTGGATCCGTCCGTAGTCGACGTGATAGGGTTTTGTACAAAGAATCCGGCGCCGATGTTTCCATATATGGACTTATTAAAGAATTTCGGCCAGTACTGGTTTGTGACGATCACGCCCTATGGACGGGATATCGAGCCAAATGTTCCGGATAAACACCGTTTGATCGAGGATTTCAAAACTTTATCCGGTCATGTGGGAGTGGATTCTATCGGTTGGAGATATGACCCTGTATTTTTATCCGAAAAATATACGATGGAGTACCATCTGCATGCTTTCAGGCAGATTGCGGAAAGCCTGAAGGGATATACGAAGACGGTGGTGATCAGTTTTATCGATCTGTATCCGAAGGTCAGAAAGAATTTCCCGGAGACAAGAGAAGTTTTGCAGACGGATCGATTAAAGCTCGGGAAAGAGATGATAAAGATCGCAGCGGAATGTGACATGACCGTTAAGCCCTGTGCGGAAGGAAACGAGCTGGCGGAATACGGAGCCGACTGCAGTGGATGTATGAAGATCCGTGATTATGAAAAGGCCATCGGAAAAAGGCTTATTGCACCAAAGAAGAAAGGGGCCAGAGCGGAATGTGCCTGCTATCTGTCCTGTGATATTGGGGCCTACAATACCTGTCTTCATCTTTGCAAATATTGCTATGCGAATGATGTGCCGGCAGTAATACATGCACAGAACAGATTACATGATCCGTCTTCACCCTTCCTGATCGGGAATTATATGGAGGGTGACAGGATTCATGAAGTACCGCAGGAATCCTGGATAGACATGCAGGAGAGTCTGTTCTCGGCGGAGAATATGAGGAGAAGTATCTGTAAAGTATGAAGATATTGAAATTCGGTTCCGGCCGTTTTGGAAAAAAGAATCTTTCGGAAGAGATCCGGTTTGATCCGGAAACTCAGTATGCGGTCATCCGGAGCTCCATTTGTACGGGAGAAAAGGTTGCGGGATTCAAGGATAAAAAAGATGGGCATTTCACAGAAGTCATGCTGATCCGGAGTCCGGAGGACGAGGCATTGTTCAAGCAGATCTACGGGATCGATACCGTCAAGGTGGAATACTGAGGAGCGAAGCGCTTGGAAAAACGATAGCGGGGGAGGGAAAAATGGCACAGCAGAATATCTATGACAATGATGCATTCTTCAAAAATTTTTCGGGCCAGAGAGCAGAAGAGATCAATTTCAACGATGTGATAGAGACGCCGATCATTACTGCCATGCTGCCGGACCTTACGGGGAAGCGCATTCTGGATATCGGATGCGGTATGGGGCAGCATGCGAAGCAATATGCGGAGATGGGCGCCGCATCCGTCCTGGGGATCGATCTTTCGGAGAAAATGCTTTCGTTTGCAAAGGAAAACAATTCCTCCGAAAAGATCACCTACCGCAGGCTTGCCTTTGAAAATCTGGAAGAGATCCGGGACCGGTTTGATGTGATCACCAGTTCCCTTGCCTTTGATTATGTGCAGGACTTTGCGGGACTGATGAAAAAGATCTATGGACTCCTTGAGGATGACGGCAGATTCGTGTATTCTATGTCCCATCCGATCTCCACGGCGTATGACGGCGTATATGACAGGTATACCCGGACAGAAAGCGGAGAGAGATTATATGCGAATCTCCACAATTACAGCGTGGAAGGCAGGAGAGTGATCAAATGGGTGGTGGATGCGTACGAACTGTACCACCGCAAGGTGTCTACGCTCATCAATGATATGGCAGGCGCGGGGTTTATCATCGAGGAGTGTCAGGAATCACATCTCCCGGAGGAGATCATTCGGAAATATCCGGACAAGTTCGGCGGACTTTGGCACCAGCCCGATTTTATTTTCTTCAGATGCAGTAAGCGGCAGTGAAAACCAAGTGGGGGCGAAAATGGATAGAGAATGCAAGGGTACCGAAAAGAGGATAACGATCGATGCAAGCAGCTGAAACTCTTTGGCGACGCGTGCGTGTACAGAGATGACAGCGCAGTGGTGTCCGTTCCTGTCAGAAGGAACGGTGTCGTCTATTTTACGTTCACAAAGAGGAATTTCACACCGGATCGCGGATATGACTACGAAAAGGTGCTTTCTTTTCATTGAAGCGCGGCCGGAAGGGAGTAAGAGGGTATGATCAGGAGCAGAACAAAATACGAAGCCACGGCAGAAGAGATCGGGAGACTGTTTGCAGCGAAGGGATTCGGAAAAGTAAGGTCCTGTGTCCCCCTGGGGGACGGGGAGTTCAATGCCGTCTTCCGGGTAGCCTGCGAGGACGGCAGGGAGTATGCACTGAAGATCGCGCCGCCTGCAGATGCGAAGGTCTTAGGCTACGAGAAAAATATGATGGCATCCGAGGTGTACTGGTATGGGCTGATGAAGGAGAAGACCCACATCCTGTGCCCGGAGCTCTATGCATCCGATTTTTCCTGCAGCATTCTCGGGAGCAGCTGCTTTATCATGGAGGTGATGCAGGGGGATCCTCTGTGGAAGTGCGACTTTACGCCGGAGGAGGCGAAGCGGGTGCAGGCGGAGAAGATCGGCATGCTTGCGCAGATCCACAGCATCCGGAACGACGGATACGGCTACATCCAGGCGGGACTCCATGCTTCGTGGTACGAAGCGCTCCGCTCCATGGCCGGAAATCTGGTGAAGGACTGTAAGAACATCGGGCAGGAAACCCCCGACGGTGAGGAATTCCTGAAGCTCATCGACAAACACGAAGAGACCTTACGGAAGGCACCCTGCCGTATGGTCAACTTCGACCTCTGGGACAGCAACGTGCTCTATGACAACGGCCGGCTCGTATGGATCGATCCCGAGAGAGGCTTCTGGGGAGACCCGGTGGCGGACTTTATCACCATTGGGAAGGGCCAGAAAACGCTTCTTGCGGACAAAGAGGAAGAACTGGAAATCTACAATACCACCGCTGCCGAGAAGCTGGAACTGAGCCGCGAAACGGAGATCCGTTACGCCTGCGCGGTCGCTTACCTTGCGCTGATCGAGGAAGTGGAAAAGTATGTCAGATATGAGCCGGATCATCCCAATTACATCCGCAATACCGTGGATGCGCGGGATATGTATGATATCGCTTTTGATCTGATGCGATAGACCGGCAGGGCGAAGCGGAGAGGCTTTTGCCGCGTTGTTTTGCGTTTCCGGTGGGCCGGTTTCGCAGTGCGGGAGAAAGGAAAAGGACCACGAACCATGCGCATATCCGAAAGCTGTGCCCGCTGTCTCTACGACAGGCAGAGGAGCAGGACCGACAATGCGGCGTATCTCGCCGAAGTAAAGGACATCCTGGACCATCGAAGGGAAGACGACACCACCGCCTATATGGGGTATCTCTTTAACAGGCTCCATGAGAAATACTTTGGAAAAGGTCCTGATTTTTCGGAGGTCAAAAAGCAGTACAATGACCTGGTCCTGGGAATGGAGGAGAGCCTGCGCAGGGAGATCGAAGGCGCCCCCGATCCGGTTGCCAGGGCCCTTGTCATGTGCCGCATCGGGAATTACATCGACTTCGGGGCGGCCATGTATCATGTGGAGCAGGAGGAGTTCCTTTCGCTTTTTGGGGACACGGACATGCAGGAAAGGGATCTGCCTGTGTACCGGTCCTTTCTGAAAAAATGTGAGGAGGGGAGCAGATTTCTCCTGGTGTGTGACAACTGCGGGGAGATCGTGCTGGACAGGCTCCTTCTGGAACAGCTGCGGAAACGGTTCCCGCAGCTGCGCTTCACCGCACTGGTGCGGGGCGGCGCGGTAGTGAACGATGCTACGGAGGAGGATGCGATTTATGTTGGGCTCCACCGGGTGGCGGAGATCCTGACAAACGGCATGCCCATCGCGGGGACCATCCTTGAGATGCTTCCCCCGGAGGCAAGGGCGGCGCTGGAGGAGGCGGATGTGATCCTGGCAAAGGGCCAGGCAAACTACGAGTCCATGTATGGCCTCGGACTGCACGTATTCTATACTTTTCTGTGCAAATGTGACCTGTTTATCAGCCGGTTTCAGGTACCGAAGCTCACGGGGATGTTCGTCGAGGAAGCGTGAAGCGGGAAGAATGATGTTAGAAGCATGGCCCGGTCCTTTCGATCGGGCCATATATTATAGTTTTTTTAGATTTTTTTAGCCTCATTTTTTGAAAAGACCGCATGTTTTATGTATTATTATACACGTGAAAAAATATCGTGCCCTTTTTTGGTCACCACTCCAAATCGGAGGAATAGAATGCCTAAACAAACGAAAAACGGAATATCTCACCGGCAGGTTCATCGCTGGCTGGTGATCATCATTTTGATTTTTTCCGGGACCGTGGTCTATGCCACGTTGCGCCTGGTCGGCACCTTTTGGGATATCACGGAAGCGTCCAGGCAGAATTCGGAGCTGCAGAATGCTGCCCATGAACTCATGAATGCATCGGACTACCTTACCGAGCAGGTTCAGCGCTTTACCGTGGGCGGGGAGACCCGCTTTATGGATCAGTACTTTACCGAGGCCTTTGAATCCCAGCGCCGGGAGGAAGCCATTGCGCGGATGGGCGGAAATGACAAAACGGAAGCGGCCCTTGCAAAGCTGCAGGAGGCCATGGACGGTTCCGTCGCACTCATGTCCCGGGAGTATTACGCGATGCGCCTGGTGGTGGAGGCCAAGGGCATAACGGAATATCCCGCCGTACTGGACACCGTTACGCTCAGTGAAGCGGATCTGGCACTTACCCCCACGGAACAGATGGCACTGGCCACCCAGATGGTGCTGGATGATGAGTATTATGAGCAGAAGGACAGGATCCGTACCGCAATGGAGGGAAGCCTGGAGGAAGTGGAAAAACTGACGCAGAGCATTGCGGAGAGAGAAATGCATTCCCTGACGCAGGAGATCGCCCTCGTTCGTGTGGCCATCGTGATCCAGGCAGTCCTGATTTTTTTCCTGATCTGGCTTACCACCCGTCTTGCCATCAACCCCATCATGAGTGCCGTGGATCAGATCAAGGAAGGACTTCCTATCGAGGAGAAGGGCTCCAATGAGTTCCGCTATCTGGCCTCTGCCTACAACAAGATCTACGAGAAGAACAAATCCAGCATAGAGAGTCTCAGTTACATCGCCTCCCATGATGAGCTCACCGGGGCCTACAACCGGGCAGGCTATGATCTCCTGCTGTCCGACCTGGATTTGAACTCCACCTATATGCTGCTCCTGGACGTGGACAATTTTAAGTTGATCAATGACACCTATGGCCACGAGGTCGGCGACAGGATCCTGGCGAAGGTGGTGAGCGTACTGAACAAGGCGTTCCGCGATAAAGACTACATCTGCCGGATCGGAGGTGACGAGTTCGTGATCTTCCTGATGTATTCCGGGGACATCCAGCACAGAGTCATCGAGTCCAAGATCGCACAGATCAGCCGGGATCTGGAGAATACGGAGGACGGACTGCCTCCCGTTACCATCAGTATCGGCATCATGGATGGAAAATACGCCAGTGATAGCAAGGACCTCTTTGAAAAGACCGATGAGGCCATGTACGAATCCAAGAAACAGGGGAAAAAGTCCTACACTTTCTATGACGACAGGGTAAAATAGCGGAGGCGAAAAATGCCGATCTTAGCAGCTTTTATGGTCCCTCATCCTCCCATGATCGTCCCCCGGGTGGGGCGCGGGAGTGAAAAACAGGTGGCGGAGACTTCCGCTGCTTACGAACAGGTGGCGGAGGAAGTGGCGGCACTCATGCCTGACACGATCGTCATTTTAAGCCCTCACTCCGTGATGTACGCAGACTATTTTCACATCTCCCCCGGAGAGACTGCGGAGGGCAATTTCGGCCGATTCGGCGCGCCGGAAGTGTGCTTTACGGAAAGTTACGACACCGACCTGGTGCGTCGTATCTGCGCGTTGGCAGATGCGGAGGACTTCCCTGCGGGGACGCTGGGAGAGCGGGATCCTGCACTGGACCACGGCACTATGGTGCCTCTTTGGTTTCTTCGCGGGAAATATCCGGGCGGAAAGATCCTTCGGATCGGCCTCTCCGGACTCCCTCTGACGGATCATTACCGTCTGGGAGAGCTGATCGATCGCGCGGTGGAGGAGACCGGCAGGCGGGTCGTGATCATTGCCAGCGGTGACCTTTCCCACAAGCTGCAGACCTATGGCCCTTACGGATTTGCGCCGGAAGGACCGGAATATGACAAGCGTATCATGAAGGATTGCGGAGCGGCAGACTTTGGCGCTCTGCTTTCGTATGACGAGGCTTTTTGCGAGCGGGCTGCGGAATGCGGGCATCGCTCCTTTGTGATCATGGCGGGAGCCTTTGACGGACGTTCTGTCAGTGCCCGCGTACTTTCTCACCAGGACATCACCGGTGTGGGCTACGGTATCTGCACCTTTACCCCCGGAGCGCCCGACGGAACCCGTCACTTCCGAAAGCAGTACGAGGCGCAGCTCCTGTCGGAATGTATGCGGAAGATGGAGGGCAGTGACGATTATGTGGCGCTGGCCAGGGCTTCCGTGGAAGCCTGGGTCCGGGGAAACGACAGACTCCCCGTACCGGAGGAGCTGCCTGCGGAAATGTATTCGGACCGGGCCGGGGCCTTCGTTTCCATCCACAAGTGCGGCAGACTGCGGGGCTGCATCGGCACCATCTCCGCAACGGAGCGCTGCATCGCGGAGGAGATCATCCAGAATGCCATCAGCGCCTGCTCCCGGGATCCCCGTTTTGACGCCATTACCGAGGATGAACTCAAATTCCTGGAGATCACGGTGGATATCCTGGGAGACGCGGAGGATATCTCTTCCCCTGCAGAGCTGGATGTGAAGCGCTACGGCGTCATCGTCAGTTACGGCAGGAAGCGCGGGCTGCTGCTTCCCAACCTGGACGGCGTGGATTCCGTAGAGCAGCAGATAGAAATAGCCAGGCAGAAGGGCGGCATCCGGGAGGATGACCCTTACAAGCTGCAGCGTTTTGAGGTGGTGCGGCACTACTGAGCCGGAAAGAGCCCGGGGGCTGGTTCTATTCATATGCCGGCAAAGCTGGCAGTACGGACCATCCTGGCAATGCCGACTACACTGACCATTCTGGCAATGCCGACTACACTGACCATCCTGGCAATGCCGACTACACTGACCATCCTGACAAAGCCGACAATAGAATGCACAGCAGACTACTGTGCAGTGCGAAGCGGGACAACATTACCTGCGGCACCTTGCGAAAGGGGCGGCGGGTTTTTGTCTGTTTTGGTGCATTTTTGTGGGGATTCGGGGCTGTCTTCACAGGTTTGGCCGGATAGCGGGCGGAGCGCGACCGGGTTTGGCATCAAAAACCCCCATTTCCTCCAAAATTGATGCCTTTCGGCGTGCGATTGGCCCGCGGTTGGTCCGTCGGAAGAGAGAGAAGGCATCAAAAATCCCCCACCTCCCCCCCGATGCGAGCCAAACATTGTATTGCGCCCGCGGGTATGCCGGATATCGACTGATTACAAAGACGAGTAAGCCCCGGAGAATTATGCAAGACTCCGGAGATTCTTTAGGTGTATACTTCTGATAGAGATTTGAAACAGTATTTCAAAAGAACGAGCAGCTTGTGTAGAAGCATTTCATAATCATGCAATAAGGCATTTGGGTAGGGAACAGATCGAAGAGAGGGATGATTATGGCAACATGCCCTGTTTGCTTCAGACATTGCGAGATCCGGGATGGTGCGGTGGGCTTTTGCGGCGGAAGGACGGCAGAGAATGGCATCACCAGAGCCTACAATTACGGCAAGATCACCGGCCTTGCCCTGGACCCCATTGAGAAAAAGCCGCTGGCCCGCTTTTTTCCCGGTAGCCGGATCCTCTCCGTGGGCAGTTTTGGCTGCAACCTGCGATGTCCTTTTTGCCAGAATTATGAAATCTCCTGGTCCGAAGAAGTCTTTCGGTATGCAGAGAGCGCCGAGGAATTGACGCCTGAGAAACTGATCGAGCTGGCGCTGGGAGCCAGGAGCCGAGGGAATATCGGTATCGCCTTTACCTACAATGAGCCGCTCATCGGCTATGAATATGTGCGGGATGCTGCCGCGCTGGCAAAGGCAGAGGGCCTGAAGGTGGTGCTGGTCACCAACGGAACGGCGGAGCCGGAGATCCTGGAGACCCTGGCACCTTCCATCGATGCCATGAACATCGATCTGAAGGGTTTTTCGGAAGACTTTTACCGGGACCTGCTGGGAGGGAGCCTGGGCATGGTCAGACGGTTTATTGAAAAGGCCGTAAAAACTGCGCATGTGGAGCTCACCACCCTTGTCATCCCCGGTGAAAATGACAGCGAGGAAGCCATGCGGGAGGAATCCCGCTGGATTGCTACTCTGCGAAATCCGGACGGGGAGAGCGTACCACTCCACGTATCCCGGTTTTTCCCCAGATTCCACATGACGGACCGGGGGCCTACGGAGGTGGAGACGGTCTACCGGCTGGCGGATGTCGCCCGGGAGGTGCTCCCCTACGTCTATGTGGGGAACTGCTGAGGGCATCCGGTGAATGCTGAGGGAATCTGAGTAAAAACCCCAGAGGACATCTGGTGATTACTGAGGACATCCGGTGATTGCTGAGGGAATCGGAGTGAAACCCCAGAGGACATCCGGTGATTGCTGAGGGAATCTGAGTGAAAACCCCAGAGGATATCTGGTGATTATTGAGGGCATTCGGTGATTGCTGAGGGAATCTGAGTGAAAACCCAGAGGGCATCAGGTGATTGCCGAAGGCATCCGCGCGGAACCGCCGAAAGCACAATTATGCAATAGCTCCCGGAGCGCAAAGCGTTCCGGACGATCCGTGTAAGGGGAAACTATGGATAATCTGATGATCGCTACAAATGCGGTGATCCCGTTTGTGATCTACATCCTGCTGGGCGCTGTGGCAAAAAAGCTGGGAGCGGTGAAGGAAAGCTTCCTGCGGGAATTAAATACCGTAGTATTTCATGTCTTTTTCCCCTTCATCATGTTCAACAATCTCTACGATGTGGACTTTGGTCTCCTGAAAAATGCAGGCTATGTGGGCTTTGCCATTGCAGCCACGCTGACTGTCATTCTCCTGGCCTTTTTTCTGGTGCCCCTCTTTGAGAAGGACGATCGGAGAAAGGGCGTCATCACCCAGGCCATTTTCCGCAGCAACTCTGTACTCTATGCCATTCCGCTGGCAGGAAGCGTCTGTGGGGATCTGGGTGCCACCATGGCCAGCATCGTTGTGGCTTTTGTGGTTCCTATTTACAACATTACCTCCGTCGCCATTCTGGAATACTACCGCGGCGGAAAAGTCTCCTATGGGAAGCTCCTTCGGAACATTTTGAAAAATCCCCTGATCATCGGTGCCATCGCCGGCATCCTCTTCAATCTCCTGCCCCTGCGGATGCCCTCCGTTCTGGTGGATCCAATCGCCCAGCTCTGCAATATGGCGACACCTCTGTCATTATTTGTCCTGGGCGGAACCCTGCACATCTCCGATATCCGGAAAAATAAGGTCCCTCTCGCGGTGGGCATTACCCTGAAACTTTTGCTGGTTCCTACCCTTCTGGTGACCATCATGTCCCTGATTGGTTATCGTGGGAACGAGCTCTTCGTGGTCTTTTGCATGTTCGCCACGCCCGTGGCGGCGGCTTCCTACCCGATGGCTCAGAGCATGGGGGCGGATGCGGATCTGGCGGGGGAGTATGTGATGATCTCCACGGTGCTTTCCATCGGGACGATCTTTTGCTGGATCCTGGTGCTTCGCGGGCTCGGACTGATATAGAGGCGTTCCGCGCCGGTGGAGTCCGCCTGATATGCATAGAGGAGTAGAAATTTGCGACGAATCAAAAAGCTCATCCTGCCGATCGTGATTGTAATCCTGAATCTGCTGGCCTGCATCAGGCCTTTTTGTGATGCCTACAAAAGATCCGTTTATCCTCTGATTTCCGATGTGCTTGGCAGGATCAATGCGCGGATCCCCTTTGCCCTGGGCGAGATCCTTATGTATCTCGGGGCAGCAGCAGTGCTCTTGCTCGCCGTACTGGCTGTGATGCTCCTGTTTCTGAGGAAGCGCGAGGGTTTCCGGAAATGGGCAATCGCTTACTGCAAAGGATTCCTGATCGCCGCGCAGATTCTGCTCCTGATCTACACTCTGAACTGGGTGATCCCTTTTCGTGCGAGTATCCTCACCGTCCCCGGGGCCACGGAGCGGGGCTACACGCTGGAAGAAGTGGGAGCGGTGCGGGACCACATCGTAACGGAGCTGAACTCCTGCGCCCTGGAGGTTTCCCGGGATGAATCCGGGAATGTGATCTATGATCGGTCTGCAATGGACAGGGCCGTTTTTTCCGCCATGCGTTCCCTTAGCGAAGGCTACCCTTCCCTTTCCGGCTACTATCCCCCCATGAAGGATGCGTTGTGCTCCGATTTCCTGGAGTGGATGAACATCGGTGGGTACACCTACCCCTACACCATGGAGGTCACCTGGAATCGGTACTGCCACGATCTCTATTACCCCTTCCTGCTGGCCCATGAGTCCTCCCACCATCAGGGATATTACCAGGAGAACGAAGCCAATTACCTGGCGTTTTTATCCCTTATCGGCAGTGAGGATCCGCTGCTTCGCTATGCGGGATATAATGAGATCTACTACTACATCGAGAATGCCTTTTATGAGACGGCCGGTTTATTCATGCCCCCGGAGGAAGTCCGGGCGTATCTGCTGGAGCGCCCTGCCGTCAGTGACCTGGTGAAAGCGGACAGGGCTTACGCCAGAGCCGTCAGCCGGGAGCGCTACGATGCCGACAGCCACCCGGCCCAGAGCCTTTCCGGCAGCGCAGCCAAGGCGGCGGATGTGGGCTGGAGTGTTCAAGGAGACGTATTGCAGGAAAACAGCTATGACGGCGTAGTCAAAATGGTGCTGCAGTATTATGATGTTTATGGGTTAGAATAGTCCCATCAGGGGACGGCAAGGAAGGCCTGCGGATGCATTTTGTGGAAGCAAAGGGAATCTTGAATAGCAGCGGCGGGCGTCAGGGGATGAACATCTACCGGGGGTGCACCCACGGCTGTATTTACTGTGACAGCAGGAGCGAATGCTACCGGTTTGCCCACCCTTTTGAGGATATCGAGGTGAAGCAAAATGCACCGGAGCTGCTGGAAAAAGCGCTTCGCACCAAACGGAAAAAATGCGTGATCGGCACCGGCTCCATGTCGGATCCCTACATGCACTGCGAGGAGGAGCTGGGCCTGACCCGGAAGTGCCTGGAGATCATAAAGCGCTACGGCTTCGGGCTGGCCATCCAGACCAAGTCCGACAGGATCCTCCGGGACATCGACCTGCTGGAGGAGATCAACAACGCCGCAAAGTGCGTGGTGCAGATGACCCTGACCACCTACGACGACGACCTGTGCCGGATCCTGGAACCGGCGGTGTGTACTACGAAGCGCCGCATCGAAGTTCTGGAAAAAATGCAGGAGCGGGGCATCCCCACCGTGGTCTGGCTGACCCCCATCCTTCCCTTCATCAATGATACGCCGGAAAATGTGGAAGCCATCCTGAGGGAATGCGTCCGCGTGGGCGTGAAGGGCGTCATTGATTTCGGCATGGGAATGACCCTCAGAGACGGGGACCGCGAATACTACTACGCCGCATTGGACAGGCATTTCCCGGGGCTCAAGGCAGAATACATCATACGCTACGGGAACGCCTATGATATCCCCAGCCCCCGGGCGCCGGAGTTGCGGCGTTTGCTCACCCGGATCTGCGTAGAAAACGGGATCATGAGCCATCCGGATGAGATCTTTGCCTATATGAACGAACTGCCGGAGAAATACACCCAGATGAGCCTCTTTGACCTGTAGACAGATTCCGGCGGCGGGAGAAACGCAATGAAACGAATAATACTTATGCTGATGGCAGGCATCCTGCTGATGCTGGTTGCCTGCGGAGGAAAAGAGCGGGAGGAAGCGAACGTGCAAGAGCAAAATGACACAAATGTCGCAGAGGAGATGGAGAGCCGCGTGGATGCAGAATCCCGCACGCAGGCCGGAAACACTGAGGATCTGAGGGCCTTCGCATCCGGGATCGGCACGGCGGAGGAATCCGCGGAGGGGTCGGAAATCACCCCGGAGCAGGCGGGTGACACTCCTGTCACCCTGACGAATGAGATCGAGGAACGCTGCCCCGCGGCGATCGCGACCGCCAGAGCCGGCCTGGACTATGGAGAGTTTACCCACGGAACCTACTACTCCGAAACCTGTGGCATGGAGCGCGGCTATACCATCCTCCTGCCGGCAGACTACACTGCCGAAGGGCAGTACCCGGTGCTCTACCTCCTGCATGGGATCTTCGGGGACGAATACTCCATGTCAGGGGACCCGAACAACAAGATCAGGGAGATCCTGGGGAATTTCGCAGCGGACGGTCTCATTGAGGAGACCATTGTGGTCTGCCCCAACATGTATGCCGCCACGGACCCTGACATGAAGCCCGGCTTTGATGCTGAGAGCGTTCTTCCCTATGATAACTTCATCAACGATCTGGTGAATGACCTGATGCCCTTTATCGAAAGTACGTATTCCGTGCGGACGGGCAGAGAAAACACCTACCTGGCGGGCTTTTCCATGGGAGGTCGGGAGACGATCTATATCACCCTGCAGCGCCCGGAGCTCTTCGGCTATGTCTGTGCCATCTCTGCAGCCCCCGGCATTGTCCCCACCGCCGATAAATTCATGACGCATGATGGCCAGATGACGGAGGAAGAGATGCGCTTTGCGGATGATGCTGTGGAGCCGGAAGTCTTTATCCTCTGCTGTGGCACGAAAGACTCCGTGGTGGGGGAGTATCCCAGGTCCTATCACGAGATTCTGGAAAGAAACGGCGCAGATCACATCTGGTATGAGATCACCGGCGCCGACCACGACAACAACGCCATCCGGAGCGGACTGTACAACCTGTTCAAACAGATCGCCTTTGACAAGGCACAGTGAGGAGGGAATATGAGCCATTTTGATGAAACAAAGCTGACCGAGTACCTGGATTCTCTGCTGGAGAAGGGGATCCCGTCCGTGGACTGCATCGTTTACCGGGAGCATCGGCAGATCTACAGGCACAGGAACGGTACCGTGGACAGGGAGAAAAAAGAAGCCGTGCGGGCCGATCAGCGGTATCTCATGTTCTCCATGACCAAGGTCCAGACCATGACCGCCATGATGCAGCTGGTGGAGCAGGGGAAGGTTTCCCTGGAGGACGAGGTTGGGAAGTTCCTGCCGGCCTACCGGAATCTGAAGGTAGAGGATGAGAAGGGCCTGCGGGAGCTGCAGGAACCCCTGAAGATCTGGCAGCTTCTGTCCATGCAGTCCGGCCTGGACTATGACTTGGGCCGTCCCGGCATTCTGCGGGTGTTGAAGGAAAAGGGGCAGCAGGCCACCACCCGGGAGCTAGTAGATGCCTTCGCGGAATCCCCGTTAAAATTTGAGCCCGGGACCCATTTTCTCTACAGCCTGAGCCATGATGTGGCGGCGGCCGTGATCGAGGTGGTTTCCGGCATGTCCTTTGGGGAGTATCTGCGGAAAAACCTCTGGGAGCCCCTGGGCATGACCGACACCTTCTTTGCAAAGCCGGACAACACCGGCCTGGAGCGTCTGGCTCAGCAGTATATCGTAAACGAAAACGGCATCGTTCCCATGGAGCAGACCTGTAATTATCAGCTGTCCGAGCGTTACGAGAGCGGCGGAGCGGGCCTCGTCAGCTGCACCGCGGACTATGCGAAGCTGGGGGATACCCTCGCCTGCGGCGGTGAGACCGCAGACGGAAAGCGCATCCTCCGGCCGGAGACCGTCGAGCGGATCAAGCAAAATCTTCTGGGAGAAGCTTCTCTCCGGGACATCGTTACCACTATGGGCAGAAAAGGCTACGGCTATGGCTGCGGCATGCAGGTCCTCCTGCACCCGGAACTGGTGGATTCTCCCGCCCCTGCGGGCATCTTCGGATGGGACGGCGCTGCCGGCGCCTGCATCCAGATGGATACCGTTTCGAAGACTTCCTTTGTCTATATCCAGCATGTGCGCAATTGCGGCATTTCCTACGACACCTTCCATCCCACCATGCGGGATATGATCTTCGGATAGAGCGCGGGTGCTTTCTCCCTGGGAAAGTGCGCAGCTTCCCTGTAACTATCCGCCCTGCGAGACACGAAAAAAGCCCCCTGCCTGTACCGGCAGAGGGCTTTTGCAATTGATTCCGTTTTGTCAGACTGTTTCCGGCTCTTCTTCGCCTGCGAAGATCACATATTGCTTTTCCGGATCGGCTTTCGCCTGATAGAGTGCAGTGTCCGCTTTCTTGAAGAGCCCGGTATAATCCGTCTCACTGCCATCGTAGACGGAGATACCGATGCTGACGCTGACGGCGCGATCCCGGTCCGGCAATGATACGCACTCCGCGATCACATCGATGACATCCTCCGCAAGCTGCGACGCTTTCGCGGAATCATTTACATTTTTGAAAAAGATGATGAATTCGTCTCCGCCGAATCGTCCCAGCACTTCGTCTGCGGTAAAGTGCTCCCGCAGGGTCTCTCCGATCTGCCGGATCACCTCATCTCCCACGTCGTGGCCGTAGGTGTCGTTGATGGCTTTAAAGCGGTCAATGTCAAAGAGGAACAGCAACCCCTTTCCGGTGGATTCGTTTCCTACAAACGCGTTGATGCCGCGGATCAGAGCGCCTTTGTTTTTGAGGCCTGTCAGTTCATCCGTATCCTTCTGGATGTTGATCTCCCGCGTCAGGACAAACTCCCGGATGCGCAGGGAGTTGGCCACCACATTCAGGAAGACCCCCACGATAGTGAAGATCACCACATTGATGCTGTCCATCTGCCAGATCTCGTAGGGCTTCACCTGATACATCCATGTCAGATATACCGCAGACGCACCGCAGAGCTCCAGCGCCATGAAATACGGCTTATCGATCATAAACATGGGAGCGATGAGCAAAAAAGCGATAAAGGTGGTGGCGGGGATCGCCGGTTTGTTCGCAGTGATCAGGATGGCAAACAGAAAGAGCACCGAGATGGACAGGTAGATCAGGAACTGGGCCAGGATCGAGTCCTTCTTCAAAATATAAAATCCCAGAAGTGCCACAACGGAATAGATCAGCGCCATCAGATAAATGAGCCGGTTGGTTTCCAGAAGCTCGTTTATCAAAGAACCGATGAACAATGCAAAAAACACGCCGCTCATCAGGTAATGGAGCGCCCGCCAGACGATGAAATTCGATATGTAGGCGTCCTTTTTCAGCGCATTGTATTCCTCTTTTTCAATTCCGCAGTAGCAGAAAAAATTCCGCAGAAGTCGTAATTCCCTCATTTTCCCTCATCCGATCTGTTTTTTTCAATATCAGCATCATACCATAAGTCGGAAAAAAACCCTAATACATTTCGTTATAGGAAACTCTGTATCAAAAATCAGTGGGCGGAGGCTTTGTATACAATCGAGTTTCAAAACCGGATTTACAGGCCGTAAAACATCTCTCAAAAAAGCGCTTGCCGATTTTCTTGTGCACATTGACCAATTTCAACAGAAAAAACATGGATATATTTGCCGTATTGCCAACGAAAACATGCTGTGTTTTAATGAACTTGTAGACAAGTACTACTAGTAAACAAGTTAGATATTTAACAAACAACCCACCGCACATAGGAAACTCGCAGAAATGATAGTAGATGCAAGGCAATCCGGCGAAAGCGCCAGAGACTACGCCTACAGAATACTCAAAGAAAATATCATCTCCACCGAGCTGAAACCCGGAAGCCTGGTATCCGAGAACGAGACTGCCGCGAAGCTGGGGCTCTCCAGGACCCCGGTGCGGGAAGCCATTTACGACCTGGCAAAGGTCTCCATCATAGAGACCATTCCCCAGAAGGGCTCCTACGTAGCCCTCATCGATCCGAAGATGGTGGAGGAAGCCAGATTCCTGCGGAAAGTTCTGGATGTGGCAGTGATCCGGCTGGCCTGTCAGGAGACGCCTCCCGAGATCCTGGAAGCGATGGAGGACAATATCGATCTCCAGGAATTCTACCTCTCCAAGAGCAATGCGGAGAAGATCTACGAGCTGGACAACGAGTTCCACAGGCTGATCTATGTGGCGGCTCACAAGGAGATCATCTGCGAACTGAAATCAAACATGCTGATCCACTTCGACAGAGTCAGATCCCTGTCGGTGGAGACCGTCAGAGATATGAAGATCGTTGCGGACCACAGCGGAATGCTGGCGGCGATCAAGGAGCATGATGAGGAAAAGGCGGCGGCTCTGGTAGAGAAGCATCTCTCCAGATACCACTTTGACGAAGAGCTGATCCGGGGACAGTTCCCCGAATACTTTAAGTAAGGGAGCTTCGGAGGAGAAAATGGCGAGAGAAAAAACAAATCCGGTTCCAAAGAAAAAGATCAATAAGACCTACATCAAGAGATACTGGCAGCTTTACGCACTGCTGTTCCTGCCCCTGCTCTATCTGGTGATCTTCAAGTATCTTCCCATGCGGTACATTGTTCTGGCGTTCAAGGAGTACAAGCTGAACACGCCGCTCACGCAGATGCCCTGGGCCAATGTAAAGGGACAGACCGATATTTTCAAGTACTTCAAGATCGCCTTCGGGAATGCGGATTTCCGCAGAGCCCTCTGGAACACGGTCAAGCTGAATCTTCTGGATCTGATCATGGGATTCCCGGCACCCATCATTTTTGCCCTGATCCTGAATGAGCTTCCTTTTAAGAGGTTCAAAAAAACAGTCCAGACCATCGCTTACATGCCCCACTTCCTTTCCTGGGTCATCATCGCCAGCCTGTGCACACAGCTTTTTGCTCCTACCGACGGCATGATCAATTCCCTGATCACCCGCATGGGCGGACAGAGCATCTCCTTCCTGGACGATTCGGCACACTGGGTTGCCACCTACGTGGGCGCAGGTGTGTGGCAGAGCTTCGGCTGGGGCTCCATCATCTACCTGGCAGCCATCGCCGGTATCAACCCCGAGCTGTATGAAGCAGCCTCCGTGGACGGCGCAGGCCGCTTTAAGAAAATGTGGCACATCACCCTTCCGGGCATCAAGCCCACCATCGTGGTGCTCCTGATCATGAACCTGGGTTACATCATGGGCGGCGGATTCGAGCGGCCCTTCGCCATGAAGAACAACCTGGTCATGGATGTGGCGGAAGTGATCTCCACCTTCGTTTACAAAGTCGGTATCCAGCAGCTGAAGATCTCCCTTACCACTGCAGTCGGTCTCTTCCAGTCGGTGGTCGGTCTTTTCTTCCTGCTGTCCGCCAACGCGATATCGCGGAAGCTTGGTGAAAGGGGGATTTGGTGATGAAGATCAAATCAGCAAAAACCCAGCTCGGCGATTGGGTATTCGTAATTTTCTGTGTCCTGATCAGTATCATCTGCGTCCTGCCGATGATCAACCTGGCTGCAAAGTCTCTCTCCGGTACGGATTTCCTGATCCGTCACGAGGTGTACCTGTGGCCCAAGGGCTTTAATCTGGAAGCTTACCAGACAGTCCTCAGCGATCCGAAGTATCAGCGTGCTTTTGTATGGACGGCGATCCTGACTGCCATCTGTACCGTCCTCTCCCTGGTGATGACCACGCTGTGTGCGTATCCTCTGATTTTCCCCCAGCTGCGGGGACGGAGCGCCATCAATATTTTCATCACCATTACCATGTTCTTCAACGCAGGAACCATTCCCAACTACCTGCTGATGAGTGACCTGCATCTGCTGGAGAACCCGCTGGTACTGATCCTGCCCAGCTGTCTGAGCGTTTACAACATGATCATCATGAGGAGCTTTTTCTACGGCATCCCCGATTCCCTGCGGGAATCCGCCGAGATCGACGGAGCCACCTTCGTCCAGATCCTGATGAAGATCTACATTCCGCTGTCCAAGCCAGTATTTGCCACCCTGGCACTGTTCTATGCGGTGGGCAGATGGAACGGCTACGGCGACGCGCTGATGTACATCAAGACCAACAAGCAGTACTTCCCGCTGCAGCTCCTGCTGTACAACATCCTGAACAACGTGAACGCCGTGGAAGTGGCAGCCCAGGAGGGCTTCATGCAGCCCGGTCTGAAGGATTCCCTGAAGTCTGCCACCGTTATGTTCGCCACCGTGCCGATCCTGCTGATCTACCCCTGGTTGCAGAAGTACTTCATCTCCGGTGTCACCATCGGCGCCGTGAAGGAGTAACCGCAAGATCAAAACGGAATAAACGCCAAAATAACTTGGCGCTATTCATACACACAAAAAGGAGGAAAGAGATGAAAAAGAAAGTTTTAGCAGTCGTACTTGCTGCGGCAATGACCATTTCTCTTGCTGCATGCGGCGGCTCTTCCGAGCCCGCAAGTACCAGCACCGACCAGCCGGCAGCTCCCGCTACGACTACCGACAGCTCCGCATCCACCGACACTTCCGCAAGCACCGATACCACACCGGCAGTAGCAGCGGATGAGCCCGATGCGAGAGGCCTGCTGAACGGTAAGTTTGTAGACACCAGACACATCACCGTAGAGCTCTACGATCGTAATGTGGACGGTGGCACCGAGGCAGGCAACAATGCATGGACCCAGTGGATCCAGCAGCAGATGCTCGATCGTTACAATGTTGAGGTCGAGTTCGTAACCGTATCCCGTTGGCAGGAGTCCGATGACATCAACAACCTGCTGGCATCCCAGACCGCACCTGACATCTGCTACACCTACAACTACGGTGCGATCCAGACCTACGCAAACATGGGCGGCGTCATTGACCTGGCTCCCCTTCTTGAGGAGAACAAGGATCTGGTTCCCAGCATGTTTGACTGGCTGGGCGACGAGCTGATTTACCAGGATCTTGATCCTGCAGCAGGCACCCTGTGGGCAATCGAAGGAAAGAGAAACGAGATCGCTCGTATCAACACCTTCATCCGTAAGGACTGGCTGGACAAGCTGGGCCTGGCTGAGCCTACCACCAAGGCTGAGTTCGAGAACGTTCTGATCGCATTCCGTGACAACGCAGACACCCTGCTGGGTGCAGATGCTTCCAAGATGGTTCCCTACTCCATTTCCTACGATGTAGGCTGGAGAGCAGCTACCCTGATCGAGTCCTTCATGGATCCCGACATCACCGACAAAGAGTACTATGTAAACGGCTACGATGACAGAAAGTTCACCGAGAACGGCACCAAGGAAGCTGTCAGACTGCTGAACAAGTGGTACAATGACGGCCTCATCTGGAAAGATTTCGCAGTGCACACCGGTGATGACACCACCGAGGACGACATGATCAAGGCCGGCTTCGTTGGCGCATTTACCCACAACTATGACTATCCGTTCAGAAACGGTAAGGATTCCATCAACGCTACTCTGGCAGCTCAGTATGGCGAAGACGCGAAGTTTGTTGCAGTCAACTGCTTCGAGGACAAGAACGGCAACTACACCAAGTACAGCTATTCCAACAGCGGCGACCGTAAGACCTTCTTCCCCGCTACCAACGACGAGCCCATCGCTTCCCTGCTCTACCTTGAGTTCATGTCTCAGGCAGAGACCGTTGAGTATCTGCAGATCGGTGACGAAGGCGTCGTCCACACTGTAGACCCTGCAACCGGCGCTATCGTGATCCAGGCTCCCGATGATGCTCATCACGAATGGTTCCAGAACTCCGGCAAGAACATCGACATGACCATCAACTGCAACGGCCTCAGACTGACCGATCCCGCGCTGACCACGCTGTCTCTGGCATTCTCTTACTCCGATGTGGATCCTGCAGATGTGCAGCATGCGATCGAAGTTGCCATGAAGGACGCTAAGATTCCCGCTACTCCTTCCGTAGGCGACATCATTGCCGAGACCGAGGGTACCGACCTTGCAGGTAAGAGAGATCAGACCTATGACAAGGCTGTTACCGCTTCCGTTGCTGACTTTGATTCCGTTTGGGATGCAGGTATGGCAGAGTACCTGGCAGCAGGCGGACAGGCGATCATCGACGAGAGAGCAGCAGCTTGGGATGCTACCTACTCTTCCGATATGCTGAAGTAATACAGGGGTAACAGCAAATCATGCGAATCGTGCTTGCGCGAATGAGAATGATTTGATGATTGACCCGGGGTATTACGAAAATGAAATTTATAAAGGGCCGGGGCTCCGATTTCGGAGCCCCGGTTTTTTTGCCCTATGGGACAGCTTTCCGGACCGATCTGCTTTCTTGTGCGGAAAAAGTCTTCCGAATATGGTATTATATAAATTGGTTTCATGCGCTGTGAAACGCGTTTTTGCGGGAAAGGAGAGCGGCTATGGACGATCTGACCAGAAAAAAATTGGTGGAAAAAATGGGCAAGTTGGCTCGCCCCCTGAACACGATCAACGACATCGATGAATTTGAGATCGAAGAGATGTTTGCGGAGATGGAGGGGCGCAACGAATCCATTGAGCCATTCCTTACCATGACGGACGAGGAACTGGTGAAAGCCATCAAGGCGTACGACTTTGACCACAGATGGGATCCCTTCTACGGGTAAGCCGCAGACCGGGAGCATGGCCCTGCGACACAGCATTCAGAAAACGGAGGAATGAAAAATGCGGGAGAGATCCAAGGGAAAACTGCAAAACAATATGATCTTCCGTGTGGTGGCCATCTCATTTGCTTCCCTCCTGATGGCACTCAACATCAACACCTTTATCCACACCGGCGAGCTTCTGCCCGGCGGCGCCAGCGGACTGACCATTCTGATCCAGGAGATCTGCCGGAAATTTTTCGGGATCCCCATCCCCTACACCGTGGTCAACGTGCTGATCAACGCCATCCCCGTCTACATCGGATTCAAATTCATCGGGAAGCGTTTTACATTGCTGTCCTGCTGGGTGATCCTGCTTACGGGCATCCTGACGGATATCCTGCCCACCTATGTCATCACCCAGGACATCCTCCTCATCAGCGTTTTCGGCGGCCTCATGAACGGCCTGGCCATCAGCATCTGTCTTCTGGTGGACGCCACCAGCGGCGGGACCGATTTCGTGGCCATCTATGTATCGGAGAAAAAGGGCATCGATTCCTTCCAGATCCCCCTTTTCATCAACGCTGCGATCCTGACGGCGGCAGGCCTGCTCTTCGGATGGGACAAGGCGCTGTATTCCATGATCTTCCAGTACGCCACCACCGCCGTGATCCGGACCCTGTACCGGAAGTACCAGCAGGCGACCCTCTTTATCGTGACGGACAAGACCCAGGAAGTCTGTGATGAGATCTTCCGTCTCAGCCATCACGGTGCGACGGTGCTGGAGGGAGAGGGGTCCTTTGAGCACTGCGAGCGCAAGGTGGTCTATTCCGTGATCTCAAGTTCCGAATCCGGCATGATCACCCAGGCGGTGAAGGAGATCGATCCCGACGCCTTCGTCAACGTCCTGAAGACCGAGCGGGTGCTGGGGAGCTTCTACCAGAGGCCTGCGGATTAAGCATGCCCTAAAAAAATGATCGGAGTCTTTGCATTGTGAAAAAACTGTTGCGGGCCAGACCGGGATTCTACAGAGAACTCTTTGTCCTGGTGATGCCCATTGTCATACAAAATCTCATAGCCTCCGCCGTGGGTATGGCGGATGTTGTGATGCTGGGGAGAGTGGATCAGACCTCCATCTCCGCATCGGGCCTGGCAGGACAGGTTATGTTCCTGCTGAACGTCCTGTTTTTCGGATTAAATTCCGCCCTTACCATCCTGGCCTCCCAATACTGGGGGAAACATGACACGAAAGTCATTTCCAGGATCCTGGGCATCGGCCTTCTGATCTCTCTGGTGATCACTGTCAGTGTGGCCTGCCTGGCCACCTTCGTGCCCCATTATTTGATGAAGATCTGGACGGGAGATCCGGAGCTCATCGGCGCGGGCGCAGTATATCTGCGCTATGTGGCACCGGCCTACATTTTCATGGGCATTGTGCAGCCCTATCTGACCATTCTGAAGAGCTGCGAGCGGGTGGTTTTTTCCACCGTCCTTTCCGGTGTTACCCTGCTCCTTAACGTGATCCTAAATGCCCTTCTCATCTTCGGCCCCGGCCCTTTTCCGGAGATGGGGATCGCCGGTGCGGCCCTGGCCACTTCCCTGTCCTGGGGCTTCGGACTATTGGTGTGTCTCATCGACATGAGAAGGCAGAAGCTCTTCTCCTGCAGTCCCCTGCAGATGTTCCGGATCCCCCGGGCACTGGTGGGAGATTTCCTGAAATACTGCCTCCCGGCCTTGATCAACGATGCCATGTGGGGGCTGGCTTTTAACATGAACTCCATCATCATGGGTCATCTGGGCTCCGATATCGTGGCGGCCAGCTCTGTGGTCTCCGTGGTCCGGGATCTGGTGACGGTGGTGGGCTTCGGTATCTCCGCTGCCGCCTCCATCATGCTGGGCAAGGAGATCGGGGAGGATCGCATACAGGATGCAAAAAAAGATGCTTCCTCCATTCTGCGGGTCTCCGTTCTCTCCGGCATTCTTTCGGGGGCGGTGCTGGCGCTGGTGAGTCCGCTGATCCCGGGCCTTGTGAAGATCTCGGCAGTGGCTGCGCACTATCTGATCATTATGCTCTATGTCAATGTCGCCTACCAGATGGGTCAGATCGTCAACACCGTCCTCATCGCTTCCCTTTTCCGCTGCGGCGGGGACTCCAAATACGGCATGGTGTTGGACATCATCTGCATGTGGGGGTTTGCGGTTCCCCTGGGCCTCATCAGTGCCTTTGTCCTGAAGCTTTCCCCCCTGACGGTCTACCTCCTGACCTGCACCGATGAATTTGCCAAAATGCCCTTCGCCATCCATCACTACCGTCGCGGTAACTGGATCCGGAATCTGACCAGGGAGATCGATGCCCCCGGTGACCCTGCCGGGATCCCAGAAGAATGAGCGGCAAAAGAAAGCTCCCCGGAGGCGGAATGCCTTAGGGAGCGAGGTGACGTGTGTGTCGGAAACACCACCGGACCTGCAAAGAGAAAAGAGCTGCACCCGCAGCAGAAACGGAGCGACCATGGCTCAGGTCTTTATTAGTTACAACACCAGCGATTATGAATATGCGAAAAAAATGTTCAATGTGCTGGACATGCAGGGGATCGATGTATGGTTTGCCCCCTGCGCCATAGAGGACGGAGAGAATTTTGCCTCCAAGATCGGGAACGAACTCCTGGAGGACGATGACGATGTGGAGCAGAGAGTCAGTCAGCTCACCGGCTCCAAAGTCCTGGTGCTGATCCTTTCAAAGGAAGCCCAGCATTCCAAATGGGTTCCCAAAGAGGTGAAGCTGGCCATCAAGAAGGGCCTGACTGTACTCCCCGCCAAGGTGGACAATGAGCGCCTGACCCCCGAGTTTGAGTTCATGCTCAGCGATATTCAGATCACCAATTGCTATCACTTTAATGCCAATGCGGTGAATGAGATCGTGGAAAAGGTGAAAAAGTACGTGGGCAGCACCTCCAAAAAGCCGCTGTTCGAGGAAGTGGACCGCTTCCACGAATCGGAGCTCCACGTGAAGCGCATCGCCTGCGGCGATCCCTACTACGAGGAACTGCGGACCCTTTTTGTCGCCCTCTCCGGAGAAGAATTCTACCTGGCGCCCCCTGCGGATCTCCTGGCGGCCGATGACGGCACCCTCCGAAAATGGTGCGGCGAGAACGGCTTCCACACTGAGGACCACATCTTCGGCCAGACCCTTTCGGAATACCTGCCCCGGATCCCCATCCCGGACCTGCCGGAGCGGATCGAAAGTTCCCGCCGGAAGATCTTCCTCCAGTTCCGGAACCGGGAGAACGGCTGCTACTTCAACAATAAGAAATTCGGTATCTCCGGCATCAATCCCTTCTCCAGGACCCTGGATGTGAAGGAGAGCCCGAAGCTGGAAATGCAGATGTTCACCACGGACTACTTTACCCACCGTGTGGTGAAGGACGTCTGCAAGCAGCTCATCAAAGAAGGAAACCCGGTGATCCGGGATATTGATTACACTCACATCGGCCCTTACAAATTTTTCCTCACCTCCCTGGGCATCAATCTGGTCCTCACCGAGGATAAGGTGCACCGGGATGCCGGCGTCCTCATCACCAGCCGCTCGAAAAATTCCGCCGAGACCTACAATGTCCAGAATCTCTCCCTCTCTGTCATCGAGGGGGTCTCTGTCAGCGATTACGACGATTATCAGCAGATCGTCTCCCTGACCCTGGCTGCGGAGCGGGGACTGGTGGAGGAGCTGAATGTCACCAAGGACCTCTATGTACCGGGCTCCTTGCGGTTCTACGAGCTCTTCCTGAATGTGGACAATCTGGAGATCGGCATCACCTGCTCCGTGGAGCTGAAAAAAGAGTTCCGCTTAAAGACCGATGTGCTGGATCTCCATGGCAAGGATCAGGAGCTGGAGGTTGCCGACAAGCGTGTCATTCCCATCTCCGAGCTGAAGGAATTCCTCTACACGAACCGCAGCATCATCCTGCCCCAGGCCCTCTATTCCTTCTGCGTCTTTCTGGAAAATTACGGCATCCTCATGGTGGACCGTCATCATATCACTGCCGGGAAAAAGCAGACCTTCCTCCTGTCCAAATACGGGGAGGGAGAGCCCTGCGGCGACTGCATCGTGGATGACCGGAATTTCATCGCCGTCATCGACGGAGCTACCCCCAAGGGGACCCGCCTCTGGAACGGGCAGCGGGGGGATGTGTTTGTGTCGGAACTTCTGGCGGAGACCATCCGCGGCATGGATCCCGAGATCGATGCGCACTCCGCGGTGGAGCTCTTAAACGACGCAGTGAAAAAAGCCTACGAGACGGCCGGAGTCGATCCTGCTTCCATGGAGCCCGAAGAGTTTCTCCAGGCCAGCGTGCTCCTTTTCAGCTGTTATCGCCGGGAGGTCTGGAGCTTCGGCGACTGCATGCTGCGGATCAACGAAAAAAATTACCGAAACATCAAAAAGGGCGACATCATGCTCGCGGACCTGCGGGCTTTCTGCGTGGAAGATGCGCAGCAAAAAGGCATCGATATCAATGCCTCCGGAGAAGAGGACTACGGCCGTACGCAGATCCTGCCCTTCCTGAAGGCCTTTACCGGATTTGCCAATTCCGACCTGTCCTTCGGATACGATTGTCTAAACGGCGGTCCTATCCACAAGGAGCGGGTGAAGGTCTACCAGGTCCAGACCGGCGACTTCGTGGTGCTGGCATCCGACGGCTATCCCAGGCTCTTCGACACCCTGGAAGAGACGGAAGACTACCTTGCAAAATGCCTGGAGGAGGATCCCCTGTGCATCTACAAGCTGCGGGGCACCAAGGGCATCAAAAAAGGCTGTATCTCCTACGACGACAGATGCTACATCAGCTTTACCGTAAACGGCTGATGATATGGACTGACAAAAAGATTTATCGGGAATCTCCCGAAAGGAACGAATGGATAACGGTGAAGCATTAGGCATGCACATGGATCTACTGGAGATGGGCTGCACCGGAGCAAACGCTGTGGCCCGCTTCAGGATCACGTAACGGTGAGCCGATGGCGGGGCACAGGACAGTGGTGAGGAACACATATGCTGTCAATTGCCCACAACCTGGCTGCCATGAATGTGCAGCAGCAGCTGGGGATCAACTCCAAAAAACAGGATAAACTCTTCGAACGTCTGTCTACCGGCATGAAAGTGAACCGGGCGGCGGATGATGCTGCGGGTCTGGCAATTTCTGAGAAACTCCGCCACCAGATCCGCGGCCTGGTTCAGGGTGCGCAGAATGCCCAGGACGGCATTTCCTGGGTGCAGATCGGGGATACCGCTTTGCAGGAGGTGGACGATATGCTCCACCGCATGACGGAGCTCACCGTTCAGTCTCTGAACGATACCTACACCGATGACGACAGGGCGGCGATGGAGATGGAGTTTAATGAGCTCCAGTCCCAGATCGATCACATCTCCAAACATACCAAATTCAATGAGCAGAACGTTTTCGCAGAGCATGATCCCACCTTTTATCAGGTGGAGGGCAATGCAGTCTGGCCCCACGATCAGGAGCGCTTCGTCTATTCACCGGAAAACGATCTGGTGATCACTTATCGAAAGGATCCGGACGATCCTCCCGCCACGGTGACCATCACCGTTCCGGACGGCCACTATACCACACAGGAGCTGGCAGACGAGCTGGAGGATGCCATTGCAAATTCCCCGCTGGCGCTGGACCCCAGACTGAATTTAGAGTACACGGAAAACGGCACCTTCAATGCCAATCTGGAGGGCGGTGCCCGGATCGAATCAGTGGGGGGTGCCCTGTCTTCTTTGTTGTATGAGACCTACCAGGGAGGATCCGTAGGAGCCCTCATCGGCACCACCATCTTTCCCTCCGATACTGCAAGGCTCCCTGTCTATGCGGGAAGAAACGATACCATGTCCTTCACCATCGAGGATTTTTCCGGCGGGGAGACCGTAAAAAATCTGACCATCCCCCCGGGGAGTTACACCAGGGACGAACTGGTCACGCTGCTAAACTCCAGACTTTCCGACACGTCTGTCACTGCAACAAAATACGGAACGGGCATCATGCTCGCCAGCGATGACTGCATCATTTCAAAGTTTAAGGGGAACATGTTCCAGATCGACGGAGCGAGCTACACCTCCGTATTCTACGATAATGTCTACCACGGCGAAGTGAGCCTTACCCCCGGTACCTTTACCGGCGGAGCAGTGCTGCCCATCTCCACTTACGCAAACGGAAGAGACGCGGAGCATCGCTTCTATGAGATTACTGCAGGCAACAATGATCAGCTGACCTTTCAGCCCAACGGCGCGGATACTCCTGTCACCGTTACCATTCCAGCAGGTCGTTACCAGATCGGGCAGATGCGAGACACCCTGAATCAGCTCTTTGGGAGCAGCGGACTTCCCCTCACCGCCACCTTCTATCAGTCCGGCAGTTTCCAGGGACTGAAGATCACTTCCAACCTGAGAGGTGCGACAAGTGATGTGGGACTGAGCGAATCCTCCTCCGCCTTTGATACCCTTTTTGTAAACCGTAGCTACAATACCTACGGCGCTGCTGCAGTGGTGACCAATGAAACGACCACCGATCGCAATGCCCTCTTTACGGGGGGAAAGCCATTTACCTCTACCACCTACAGCAATCTGCCTCTGACCATTACGGCGAATGTGTCGGATGCTTTCCGGCTGAATCTGGACGGAAATGCCTACACCGTAACCATCCCTGCGGGGACCTATGCCTCCGCTGAGGCGGTTCGGGCTGCCGTAAACACCGGACTCGAAAGTGCCGATCTGGGGGCTTACACAGGGAAGATCTCTGCCCAGACCTTCGGATCCGGACAGATCCGCCTGGTGGCTGGGAATGACGCACACGTCACAAATATGAGCGCGTCTCAGATCAGCGGAAATGACGGATACCAGGAGATCTTCACCAGATCCTACGTGCTCACCGAAACGACCCTTTCCGGGTCCAATGTCACCATCGACCGTACCTTTGAAGACCCCTGCACCATCACCGAGAGTGAAAAAAATATCCGGGTGGAATCCACCGACGGAAGAGCGGCCTACACCATCACGCTGCCCACCGGAGACAGTGTGACCCATCAGCAGATCATCGATGCCATCGAGTCCACGGACAATCCGTCCACCTATACGGACAACACCTACTCCGTGTCCAGAACAAACGGTACGGACCGGAATTTTACCGTGAGCGGAAGCGGTCAGACCAGCGTCGCAAGCCACAGCTACAGTGCCACCGGTGTGACCGTTGGCAGCGGTGTGGAAGGCCAGGTAGGCACGGTATATACCACCAATGATCCCGCCACCGTCACCGTTCCGTTAAAGAGCAGTTTTACCCCGGCGGCCGGCTCGGATGAGCTGGTGCTCACCTTAAACGGCAGGACCGAGACCCTGACCTTCGACCACATCGCCTATACCCCTGCGTCCTGTGCAAGCGCCCTGCAGAGCAGGATCAACGCCACCTTCGGGGACAAATTCGGCGGCGCTGCTGTAACGGTTTCCGGCACCGGGATCCGGATCACTTCCCGTCTCGTTGATGAATTCGGAGCGGAGCGTGCGGCCTCCGATACGAATATCAGCTGCAGTACGGGGACCAGCAGCCTTTTGCGGGAGCTGAACACCACCAGGACGGCGGGGTCCGCCACTACCTCCGCATCTGCGCTGCTCCCTGCTTCCGGCATCAACGTAAATGCCGGGGACACCTTCGTTTTTACCTTAAACGGAGCGCAGAGGACGGTTAACCTGACACCGCTGTCAAATGCAAGCGGCAGTGCTTTTGTCAATATGCTGAACAACTGCCTGAATGCCCAGGGGATCCCTGCGTCCGCCACTGCCATCAGCAACGGAACCGGATACCAGATGCGGCTCATCACCCAGGGGACAGGCACCGGGAATACCATCTCCTACAGTTCCGCAAACGGTGGCACCGTATCTCCTGCTCTCTACGGGGAACTGAAGACCGCCGGATCCGTCCGGACGAATGCCCCCATGCAGCAGAATATCACCATCACCGCGGACGATAATGTGTTCAAATATACCGTGGACGGCATACAAAAGACGGCTACTCTGACACCCGGCACCTACACCCGGGACAGCATCGTGGCGGAGCTGAACAATCATCTGGAGGGTGCCACCGCATCCCAGAGCGGCGGGTATCTGACCATCACTTCGAACTCCAAAGGCAGCAGCTCCAATGCTAATCTCAGCTATGACAGTGCGGCAAACAGCGCCATGCGGCCCATGTGGGGCAGGACCGAGCACAGAGTTCCGAAGCTGAACGCTTCCTTCGATGCGTCCAACCACCTCCTGCTGGAGTCCGAGGACGGCACGCAGTTCCGCATCCGCTCTTCCCAGAGTCCGCTGGTGGAGCGGACCAGAACGCCCCAGTACCAGTCCGTCAGCCAGACCTCCGGGTATTATTCCACCCGTCACGCAACCATGGACGGCGGTGATCTGGAGATCTCGGCCGCCCATCCTCTGGAGATCGACGAATGGAACGATGATCTGAAATTTGACTGGTTTACCAATGCCACTTTCCAGACGAAGGCTATTACCGTGAGCCACGGGACCTATACCTCCTACGACGCGCTGCGCAGTGAATTGCAGTCGAAGCTGGATACAGCCCTCGGCTCCGGAGAGGTGACGGTAAGCGTGGATGCGCACGGCGTGGTGATCCGGGCGGAGCAGGCAGGATATGCCAGAGGCTTTGGCAGTGCGGGATATGGCAGCAGGACATCCAATCCGCCGATCTTCGGGGATTTCTATGACAAGGTGAT
>JAILAF010000004.1 GCA_024681775.1 Lachnospiraceae bacterium | reverse complement strand
GGGCACAAGAGAGGAAAATGAGGTACCAGCCTATGATCCTGTATCATACCAGTGACAGAGAGATCGTTCATCCGGACATTCACTACGGCAGGAAAAATGCGGACTTCGGCTGGGGCTTCTATCTGACACCGGACAGGGAATTCACCTGCCGCTGGGCCCGGGATGAAGCCATCGTGAATACCTACGAGCTGGATGAGAACGGTCTGGATGTGCACTCCTTCTCCCGGAACCGGGAATGGTTTGAATATATCTTTCAAAATCGCAGGGTGAAGGACGGGCTGCAATCGGACGTGATCATCGGACCTATCGCGAATGATACGATCTTCGACACGCTCGGCATCATCACCAGCGGCTATCTGAAGCCCGAGGACGCCATGAAGCTCCTGATGATCGGACCGGAGTACCGGCAAGTGGCGATCAAAACAGAAAGAGCCGCCGGGCAACTGCATTTCCTCGGATTCGAAAGGATCACAGGCGTGGACGAAAGCATCCGGAAAGCGGAGCAGGATGCGTTCCAGATTGCCTTCGCTGAGGAGCTGCAGCGGATCATGGAGTGAGCGCTGAATAAACTAAGAGGGAGGCTTATGCCTCCCTCATCACCAACTCTCTCTTCCTATCGGTTCACCCCAGTCAAATTCCCCGTCCAAACGGAGTTGTCCATCATATTCCGCAGCACGTTCCTCTAACGTTTTATGCCGAAACGGTTTGACAAGCGTTATCATCCCGTTAGATACCTTTACATCGAGAACATCATCAATTGAAACAGCTGCTTCCTGAAGTATTTCTTTGGGTATCCTGATTCCCTGACTATTTCCCCATGCCTTCACTTGAGCCTGCATAAGCAACGCCTCCTTTGTATATTGTATGATCTTTTCAGCGGAAGAAATGCACCATGAGCATCACGAGGGCAAAGCCCACCGCAAAGGCGATGGTTCCCTTGTCATTGTCCTTCCCGGATGCGATGTGGGGGATCTCCTCGATGGTGGTGAAGATCAGCGCGCCGCCCGCAACCGCCATGATGCAGGGGAGCAGGTTCGGGAAGAGGACGGAGACCACGACGGTGATGATGCCCAGCAGGGGGATCGGAACGCCCGACACGATGCCCATGAAAAAGGCTTTTCCGGGCTTAAAGCCCTGTCCCCTGATGGGGAGGGCGACGTAGACCGCTTCGGGGATGTTCTGCAGCGCGATGGCAACCGCCAGAACGACGGCCACGGAGGACGATACCCATTCGGTCTTCATGAAGTGCGCAGCGTAGATCGCGCCCAGGGCCACGCCCTCCGGGACGTGATGGATCACCTCGGTCAGCATCACTTTCATATCGGTTCCGAGGCCGCTCTTCGGCCCCTCCGTGATCTCGGAGAAAACATGGGTGTGGGGCACGAGTTTATCCAGAAGGATCTGGATGGCCACCCCCAGGCAAAAGCAGACCGTTACGGGGACGATCCCGTTCCCACCGGTAAAGCCGCCGATGGCGGGATCGAGCATTCCCCACACGGCGATGGAGATCATGATACCGGAGCCGGCGCCCACCAGGATCATGTGCAGGTCCTCGGAGAGCCGGTCTTTTTTTGCATAGGTCACGGCAGATCCCAGAAGGGTTCCGATGAGGGGGATGAGCATTCCGAAGATGGTCTCGCTGTCGGAGAGGGAGCCGGACCGGTCCAGGTAGGACAAAAGGGAGCGGAGGCCGATGAAGATCAGGATGGTTCCGCCCATGATCTCGGAGCCGGATTTGTAGCGGTCACCGAAGACGCTGCCCAGCTTGACGCCGGCTGCGGAGATGGCAAAGGTGATGACGCCGATGAGCGCTACCGCGAGCACCACGTTGGGCAGGTTCCCGGCATCCAGGATCCTTACGGGGACGGCGACGAAGGTGATCCCCACCGCCAGCGCGTCGATGCTGGTGGCCACCGCCATGAGGAACATGGTCTTCACATCATACCCCGGCGTCAGCTCTTCCTCGGGGGAGAGGGCTTCCCGGATCATGTTGCCGCCGATGAGCGACAGGAGGCCGAATGCGATCCAGGGCGCGATCATGCTGATCAGTTTTTCAAAGCCGGATCCCACCAGGTATCCCAGAAAGGGCATGATGGCCTGGAAGGAGCCGAACCAGATGCCGCAGGTAAGGTATTCTTTTTTCGTCACCTTCCCGGAAGCAAGCCCCTTGCAGATGGATACGGCAAACGCATCCATCGCCAGGCCTACCGCCAGGAGGAGTACTTCAAACAGGCCCATGTCTTCTATCTGTCCTCCCGTTATCCCCGTTTTGATTCTTCTCGTTTTTATCGATTATATCACAACGACAGATTCGGAAAACCACTGCCAAGCATGTATCATGCAACAAAATATAACATAGTCCGTAAGAAAATGTTCGGTTTACTTGGTAGACATCCCCATATTTATTTGTAAGATAAGATTAACGATGTTAACAATATTTGCAAAGGTGGGATATTTATGAGAAAGTATTACTTGGACAACATCAGATGGATTACCGTTGTAATCGTTGTTTTGTACCATGTATTTTATATGTACAACGCAGAGGGCGTTTTAGGAGGAGTGGGCCGGATTACCGGTCTGACTGTTCAGCCTTACGATATTTTCCAGTATCTCGTATATCCATGGTTTATGCCAATCCTTTTCGTTGTGGCAGGGATCAGCTCAAGACTGTATCTGGAGAAGCATACGAATAAGGAATTCATAAAAAGCAGAACGACCAGGCTTCTGGTTCCTTCCACGATCGGTCTTTTCGTATTCCAGTTTATTCAGGGATATGTGAGCATGCATCTGGCAGATGGTGCAGAAGAACTTGCGGCCGCAGGCGTTCCGAAATTTGTTATCTACTTTATAATGGTCGCTTCCGGAAGTGGCGTGCTGTGGTTCGTGCATCTTCTTTGGATTTACAGCATTGTTCTTGTGTTGATCAGAAAGATTGAGAAGGATAAGTTACTTGAAATCGGTTCAAGGACTCCACTGTGGCTGATTGCGCTGTTCTACTTCCCTGTCTGGGGTGCGGCGCAGATCCTGAATACACCGATCGTATCCGTATATCGATTTGCATTTTATTTTGTTTTCTTCATGCTGGGATACTATGTATTCTCAAATGAAGAAGTGATGGATCAACTGAAGAAGTACGCAGTAGCATTTATCATCATCGGAGCAGCGCTCTGCATTGCATTCGCTGTTTTAAACTTCATCGTTCGCGGGGGGACGAACTATGCTGATAAGCCGGTCAACAGAGGTCCGCTTTTCGCAGCATGTGCATATTTCGGCTCCCTTGCCATGCTTTCCGGTATGGCCCGATTTGGAGACTTCAGTAATGATTTCACAAAGTGGATGAGTTCTCACAGTTTTGGCCTGTACGTATTCCATTATCTCGGAATATCCACAGTTGCTCTTGTTTTTGCCAAAAATGCGATCCTCCCTGCACCTCTTTGCTATCTGCTCAGTCTGATTGCCGGTTTCGTATTCGGCTATGGGTTATATGCACTGATTTCCAGGATACCGTTCTTCAGATGGGCTGTGCTCGGAATCAGCAGGAAAAAAGTTCAGAAAAGTAAGGAACAGAATAATGTTTAATGAAAATCTCGTTCGACTCAGAAAAATACACCAGATGACACAGGAGGATATCGCAGCTGAAGTAGGCGTATCCAGGCAGGCAGTGGCAAAGTGGGAGAGCGGCGAAACGATCCCCGATCTGGATAAGTGCAAGCTGCTGGCTGAGCTCTTCGGTGTGTCTCTGGATGATCTGGCGAACTATGAACCGGAGGATAATCTGGGGCTGGATATGCCCCCGAAGGGGAAGCACCTCTTTGGAATGGTTACCGTTGGCGATAAGGGACAGATCGTCATACCTGCAAAGGCCAGAAAACTATTCGATATATCCCCCGGTGATCAATTGGTTGTATTAGGCGATGAGTCCCAGGGGATGGCAATCCTGAAGGCAAAAGATTTTCTGAATATGGCAAATATGATAAGAAAATCCATTAAGAAGAAATAGGCCGCGCGCAGTTGTCATAAAACAAGGCCTATTCTCCTCCCGGTAAAAGTACGCTTCTGACATAGATAACCGCATCCTCCGCCTGTAAAAGCTTTAGCCGGTAGCCATCCACATAGGAATAACTGCGCAGCGACATGCTTTTTCTCTCGTTCAGATAGATTTCCACCAGAGAATGGTCCACCAGGATCTTCACAGAGATCTGCTCATCGCCGATGTCAACCCGGTCCGCATCTCCCCGGAATACGCTGAAAGGTCTCGCTTCTCCCTGCTTTCGCGCAGAAAAAACGCCATCCTCACGG
>JAILAF010000141.1 GCA_024681775.1 Lachnospiraceae bacterium | reverse complement strand
GGCATGGTGCATCAGCACTTCAAGCTGGTGCAGTGTTTTTCAGTACTTGACAACATTATTCTCGGTGTGGAGACCACCAGCCACGGCTTTTTGAAGAAGGACGAGGCCCGCAAGAAGATCATGGCCCTGTCTGAAAAGTACGGCCTGATGGTCGATCCGGATGCCATCGTGGAGGATATCACGGTGGGCATGCAGCAGAGGACCGAGATCTTAAAGATGCTCTACCGCGACAATGAGATCCTGATCTTCGACGAGCCGACGGCCGTTCTGACCCCGGCGGAGATTGACGAGCTCATGGTCATCATGAAGAACCTGGCCAAGGAGGGCAAGTCGATCCTCTTCATCTCCCACAAGCTGAATGAGCTCATGTCTGAGGCGGACCGCTGTAGCGTCCTTCGCCGGGGTGCCTATATCGGCACGGTGGACATCAAGGATACGACGAAGGAAGAGCTGACCACCATGATGGTGGGCCGTTCTGTCCAGCTGGTGGTCGATAAGACCGAGGCCCATCCCGGGGATGTCGTCCTCCATGTGGAGGATATGACGGTGGTCAACAAGATCCACCACCTCGACGCCGTGAAGCATGTCTCCTTCGACGTGCGCCGCGGAGAGATCGTCTGTATCGCCGGTATCGACGGCAACGGACAGACGGAGCTGGTCTACGCACTGACGGGACTGGAGAATGTCCGCAGCGGCAAGATCTCTCTGAAGGGGCAGGACATCACCCACGCCCCCATCCGGGAGCGCAATACCTCCGGCATGAGCCACATTCCCGAGGACCGGCACAAGCATGGGCTGGTTCTGGACTATTCCCTGGAGGACAATCTGGTGCTCCAGAGGTATTTTGAACCGGAATTCACGGACCGCTTCGGATTCCTGCGCCGGAAGAATATCCGCAGCTATGCGGAGCGCCTCATCGGCCAGTACGATGTCCGCTCCGGCAAGGGGGCGACCACCATCGCCCGTAGCATGTCCGGCGGAAACCAGCAGAAGGCCATCATCGCCAGAGAAATCGACAAGGATCCCGACCTGCTGGTGGCAGTGCAGCCCACCAGAGGCCTGGATGTGGGTGCCATTGAGTACATCCACCGTCAGCTGGTGGCCCAGCGGGATGCCGGGAAAGCGGTGCTGCTCGTCAGTCTGGAGCTGGACGAGGTCATGGATGTGCCTGACCGGATCCTGGTGATGTATGAGGGCGAGATCGTCGGCCAGTTCGACCCGAAGACAGTGACCCAGGAAGAGCTGGGGCTCTACATGTCGGGAGCAAAGAGGGAGAAGGTGGAGAACGCATGAAAAAATTATTGAAAAACAGCGGCGTCCAGTCCTTCCTGGCCTCCCTGATCTGCATTTTGCTGGGCATGCTTCTGGGATACGTCGTTCTGCTCTTTATCGAGCCCAGCGGCGCCGGTAAGGCGATTCTGGCCGTGGCCAAGAATTTCCTGGGATACAGCAAGCCTGCATCCCGCATCAAGTATCTGGGCAATACCATGGTAAAGACCGCACCTCTGCTCATGTGCTCTCTTTCCGTGCTTTTTTCCTACAAGGTAGGTCTCTTTAACATCGGCGCCGCAGGCCAGTACGTCATGGGTTCCTGCGCATGCCTCTACGCTGCGCTTGTTTGGGGCTGGGGCTGGCTGCCCTGCCTGCTGCTGGCGGCAGTCACGGCAGGCATTTACGGTGCCCTTACGGGACTGCTGAAGGCTTATTGCAATGTGAACGAGGTCATTTCCGGTATCATGCTGAACTGGATCGGCCTGTATTTTACCAATATGCTGCTGGCGGGGGCCAAGGACGCTTCCAGCTCCTACACCTACGCTCTGGCGGCCAAGGGACAGAAGGCACTCCTTCCCGGATTCTTCCGGGGACTGATGAACGGCAACAAGTACATGACCATCGCCATCCCTCTGTCCGTGATCATCGCCGTTCTGACGGAGATCCTGCTGAACAAGACCCGCTTCGGCTACGAGCTGAAGGCTACGGGCTTTAACAAAAACGCCGCGAAGTACAGCGGTATGGCGCAGAAGCGCAACATCATCCTCTCCCTCATGATCAGCGGTGTGCTGGCGGGACTGGGCGGCGCGTTCCTGTACCTGACGGATATGGAGCAGTGGCAGGTGACGGTAGCTTCCGTCCCCGGCATGGGCTTTAACGGCATCGCCGTGGCTTTCCTGGGAGGACTGAACCCCATCGGCTGCATCTTCTCCGCTTTCTTTATCCAGCACATCACTGACGGCGGTGCTTTCGTGGATCTGAGCGTATACGCATCCCAGATTTCCGAGCTCATCTCCGCTATCATCATCTATCTGTGCAGCTTTGTGGCATTTTTGAAATACGCCATGAACCGCATGCTGGCAGACAGGGATGATGGAAAGGGGGATGCTCCGGCCGGTCCGGCTGCTCCTGCGGGAGCTGAGGAGAAAGGAGGTGCGAAGGCATGACACTCCTGATCCAGTACACACTCCTTTTTGCATGTATCCTGAGCCTGGTGGCACTGGGCGGCTGCTTTTCCGAGCACTCCGGCGTCATCAATCTGGGACTGGAAGGTATCATGGTCATGGGCGCCATGGGCGGAGCCCTCACCATGCGGGCATTGCAACCCGGCACCGCACCCTTTGTCATCGTAGCCCTGACGCTCCTTGCCAGCGCAGGCATGGGCCTGCTCTACTCCCTGCTGCTGGGGGTGGCCGCCATTCATTTCAAGGCTGACCAGACCCTGGTGGGAACTGCCATGAACATGCTGGGTGCAGCGCTTGCCACCGTCATCGTTAAGAGCGTGAATACCTTAAGCAACCCCGACGATCATTCCTCCATCATCCAGTATGTGGAGGAGAAGAAGGCTTTTGTGCTGCGGATCTTCGGCATGGAGCTTTCCTGGCCCGTGATATTGACGATCCTGATCCTGATCTGCGCCACCGTGCTTCTGTATCGTACCCGCTTCGGTCTGCGGCTCATGGCCTGCGGTGAGCACCCTCAGGCAGCGGATTCCGTAGGCATCTATGTTTACCGCATGCGCTGGGCAGGCGTCCTGATCTCCGGCGCTCTGGGAGGCCTGGGCGGCATCACCTATATTACGACAGGCGTGTCGGAATGGAAGTTTGAGTACGGTGTAGCCGGCTTCGGATTTTTGTCCCTGGCGGTGATGATCTTCGGTAAGTGGAAGCCTCAGAACATCGCCCTTGCCGCGCTCCTGTTCGGCTTTTTCCGCGCCCTTTCCAATGTGTATTTCGGCTTTGATTTCCTGCTGGGACTGAACATCCCCGGAGCCGTTTACAATATGTTACCCTACATCATCTCGCTCATTGTTTTGGCCTTTACCTCCGGGAGATCCAGAGCCCCCAAGGCGGAAGGTATCCCCTACGATAAAGGCGCGCGTTAGGAGACTGCATGGTACAATTCTTTCTGACACTTGCAATGATCTTCCCCTTCCTGGCGATGCTCTACATCCTTTTTATGGGGCGGGACGATCAGGATGCCACCACCGTCATCCTGGCGGTCTCCGTGGTCATCTGCAATATCGGATACTGGACACTGGGCCTCAGCAACAGTCTGGAGGAGGCTCTGTTTGCCTATGGGATCGTCTACTTCGGCGGAACCTTCCTGCCGATGATGATCCTCTTCTCCATTGCCAAGATCACAAAATTCACCCTGGGTCCATATACGCGCCCTCTGCTGTTTTTGCTGAGCTGTGTTTCCGCCGCCTTTGTCCTCTCCATTGACAAGGGTACGCTGTTTTTCCGGTCGGCGGAGCTGATCACCGAGAACGGTCTGGCCTATGTGGACTTTACCCCCGGTGTCGGGTACTGGCTGGTGCTGGTGGTGGTGCTGGTGAACATCGGTTACAGCATGCACATCATCTGGGTGACGCTGATCAGGAACCGGATGGATGTCCCCCGCAATGTCATGTGGGTCCTTTTTGCCATGATGATCTTTGTCGTGAGCTGTTACGGCGTCCAGCAGGGACTGGGGCTTCACGTGAGCCTGATCCCTTACTCTTATTGCGTCTGTCTGGTGATCCTCGTCATTCTCATGGGACGCATGAAGATGTACGACATGACCAAGGTGGAGATGGAAGCTTACGAGAACATGGAGCGCTACGGCTACATCGCTTTTGACCACAATCTCCGCTACATGGGCTCCAATGTGTTTGCCCGGAAGACCTTCCCCTATCTGGATCACTGCCGCATGGGGAACGTGATCAAAATGGATCCGAAGCTGGTGGAGCAGACCGATGCCTACGCTCTGTTTGAAGACTTCCTGGAGCCGTTAAAGAAGTTCAGGGACGGCAAGCCCATGCCCGAGATGATGCGGGGCGGGCAGCTGGCGGATGTGGGACTGATGTCCGTGCGGTTTTTCTTCCGGAAGCTCTCCAATCCCGCCATGAAAAATCGCTGCTATGGTTACCTTATTGAGCTCATCGACGACACTTCCCGCGTGGAGGCACTGCGGTACCAGGCACGTAACAACCGCCGTATGCAGGAGCAGATCGACCGCGCGGAGGCCTTTTCCAGGGATGCGGTGATCGCCAACAAGGCCAAGAGCGACTTCCTGGCCAATATGTCTCACGAGATCCGTACCCCAATCAACGCCATCCTGGGCATGAACAATATGATCATGCGGGAGACGGAAGAACCCAATATCCGGGAATATGCCGAGGATCTGGAGGAATCCGCACAGATCCTGTTGGATACCATTAACGATATTCTGGATTTCTCCAAGGTGGAGTCCGGACGGCTGGAGTTGTCCTGCGCCGATTACCGCGTCCGGGATCTGCTGCGGGAGAGCATTACCATGGTGGAGGTCAGGGCCCGGGATGCGGGACTGTTCTTCAACGTGCAGGTTGAGGAGGACATCCCCTCCGCCTTCTACGGTGATATGGTCCGTATTCGTCAGGTTCTCATCAATCTCCTGACCAATGCGGTGAAGTACACAAGGGAAGGCTCCGTTACCTTCCGCATGCGGGCGGATGCCATGGAAGAGCCGGATATGTACGCTCTCAGCGTGGAAGTGGAAGACACCGGCATCGGCATTAAGGAGGAGAATATCGACCGGATCTTCGATCTCTTTAAGCGGGTGGATCCGGAGCATACCAAGACTGTGGAAGGCACGGGACTGGGCCTGCCCATCACCAAGCAGATCATCGATCTGATGGAGGGCACCATCCGGGTGCAGAGCACTTACGGCAAGGGCTCCGTCTTTACCGTTATCATCCCTCAGCGCGCGGTGGATAAGACGCCTCTGGGCAAATACGAGACCACCGATCGCCAGGGCAGGGAGCACACCGAGGTGCATTCCACTCTTACCGGCAAAACCGGACGGATCCTGGCGGTGGACGATGTGGAGATGAACCTGAAGGTCTTCCGTATGATGCTGAAAAATTCCGGCCTGGAGGTGGATACCGCCATGACCGGTGAGGAATCCCTGCACAAGATGTGCCAGGAAAAATACGATCTGATCTTCCTGGATCACATGATGCCCGGCATGGACGGCGTGCAGGTGCTTCACAAGATGCATGAGATCCCGGAGTGCAAAAATACCGACACGCCCGTCATCATGCTTACCGCCAACGCCATCCGCGGCGCCAGCGACCGTTATCTGGAGGAAGGTTTTACCGACTATCTGGCGAAGCCCTTCAAGCCTGCGGAGCTGGAGGCCATGGTCGAAAAATATATAAAATAATGACTGGGTCATTATAGAAATCTGAAAGGAAGTAGTAAGGAAATGAGCATTACCATCGGAAAGCTGTTACTGGAGATCCTGCTTCTCGTAGTAGGCTTTGTGCTCCTGGTAAAGGGAGCGGACTTTTTTGTGGACGGTGCCGCCAGCATCGCCAAGCGCTTCGGGATCCCGGAGCTGGTCATCGGTCTGACCATCGTGGCCATGGGTACCAGCGCTCCCGAGGCGGCCGTCAGCATCGCAGGCGCTGCCAAGGGCAATGCGGACATCTCCATCGGAAATGTCATCGGCAGCAACATCATGAACATCTGCGTGATCCTGGGACTGGCAGCCACCATTATCACCATTGCCGTGGCCAAGTCCACGGTGCGGATCGAGATGCCCTTCCTCATCGTCATCATGGCCATCTTCCTGGTACTGGGCTGGGACGGCGCCATCAGCAGATTCGACGGAGTGATCCTCTGGGCGCTTTTCCTGGTGTACCTGACCTACCTGTTCATCATGGCGAAGAAAAATCCCGCGGACAGCGGGGATGAAGTGAAGGACCTGCCGGTCTGGAAGTCTCTGCTCTTTACCGTCGGCGGTATCGCAGCCATCGTCATCGGCTCCGATGTGGCCGTGGACGCTGCCAGCACCATCGCAGCAGCTTTCGGTATGAGCGAGCGCTTTATCGGTCTGACCATCGTGGCCCTGGGCACATCCCTGCCGGAGCTTTTCACCTCCGTTACCGCAGCCAGAAAGGGCAATGCGGACATCGCCATCGGCAACATCGTGGGCAGCAATATTTTCAACGTGCTCTTCGTGGTGGGCACCGCATCCCTCATCATTCCCCTGCACTTTGCTTCGGGCTTCCGAGTGGACGCGGTCATTGCCATCGCAGCGGGCGTGCTGCTCTGGGTATGCACCCTGCCGAAGCAGCGGCTTTCCAGACCTGCAGGCATCGTGATGCTCCTGGGATATGTGGGATACTTTGCGTATCTGCTCCTGAAATAGGGAGAAAACTATATTACAGACGGAAAACCTCGAAAAGAACCTCCGGTTGTGGTAAGATGGGGGTTACGAGTAAGTTCCGGGGGAGGTTATTGTGGAAGAAAAGATCACCGAACAGAAAAAGAGAATGTTATCGGGCATCCAGCCCAGCGGCGACCTGCATCTGGGGAATTACCTGGGCGCCATCAAGAACTGGGCGGACCGAGCACTGGAATATGAGTGCTACTACTTCATGGCGGACATGCACACCATCACTGTGCGCCAGGATCCCGCAGAGCTGCGCCACCGTTCCATCCAGCAGCTGGCGCAGTATATCGCCTGCGGCCTGGATCCGGAGAAAAATACCCTGTTTTTGCAGTCCCATGTGCCTGCACATGCCCAGCTTTCCTGGGTGCTGAACTGCTATACCATGTACGGCGAGCTGTCCCGCATGACCCAGTTCAAGGACAAATCCGCACAGCACAAGGACAACATCAACGCGGGGCTCTTCACCTACCCCGTTCTGATGGCCGCAGACATCCTTCTCTACCAGCCGGACTATGTACCCGTGGGGGAGGACCAGAAGCAGCACGTGGAGCTCACCAGGGACATCGCACAGCGTTTTAACAGCATCTACGGCGATGTGTTCAAGATCCCCGAGCCCATGATCCCCAAGACCGGGGCACGGGTCTACGGCCTCACTTCGCCCGGGGACAAAATGTCCAAGTCCCAGCCCGACGGCTGCGTCTTCATCATGGACGAGCCCGATGTGGTAGCGAAGAAGTTCAAGCGTGCCGTCACGGACTCCGATACCGAGCACTGTGTCCGTTTCGCTCCCAAGGAAAAGCCCGGCGTTGCCAACCTCATGAGCATCTATTCCGTTGTCACCGGGAAGAGCTACGACGAGATCGAGGCGGAGTTTGAAGGCAAGGGCTACGGCGTTTTCAAGCCTGCGGTGGCGGAAGCGGTCATCGATGCCTTAAATCCCATCCGGGAGGAGGCAAAGCGCCTCATCGCGGACAAGGCTTATCTGGAGAGCGTCTACGAGCAGGGTGCCCAGAGAGCTTCCTATATTGCGAACAAAACCCTTCGCAAGGTTTACAAGAAGGTTGGGTTTTATCAGATCTGAGGACTGCACCGGGATGCATTACGGGATGCGGGCTGCCGGAACGGACAGCGCTCATCCCCCCGGTTTTGGAAAAGGGAGCCCGGGAGGCGTTTCGAAAAGGCCTTGAACCCCAAAAAGGGCAAAAAATAAAGCACCGTCCCCAGAAGTCTCTGCTTCCAAAAACAGTGCTCAGATGCACCGCCAGGGGCTCGAACCCTGGACACCCTGATTAAGAGTCAGGTGCTCTACCAACTGAGCTAGCGGTGCGTTTGTTAAGACAACAACGGAATAATAGCATAAGGTTTTAAAGATTGCAAGAACTTTTATAAAATTTTTTCAGGAGATCTTTCATGAGCCCCATTTTTGATACCCATGCCCACTATGACGACCCTGCGTTTGCCCCGGACAGAAGCGCAGTGATCGGAGCCCTGCAAACCGCCGGAATCGCGGCGGTTGTGGACATCGGAGCGGGGATCGAGACCTCTAGGAAGGCCCAGGCGCTGGCCCGGGAATACGATTTTTTCTATTGTGCCCTGGGATCCCATCCCACGGAGATCCGGGACCTGACGGAAGAGAATCTCCGCTGGCTGGAGGAACAGGTCCGGCAGGATCCCAAATGCGTGGCGGTTGGAGAGATCGGGCTGGACTACCATTGGAAGGACACCACCAGAGAGGAACAGCGCTCGGCCTTTGAATTGCAGCTGGATCTGGCAAGGCGCTGTGAAAAGCCCGTGGTGATCCACTCGCGGGATGCTGCGGCGGACACGCTGGCAGTCTTAAAGGAGCAGCATGCCGAGGAGATCGGCGGCGTCATTCACTGCTATTCCTACTCCCGGGAAATGGCGGCGGAGTTCCTGAAACTGGATTTTTACTTCGGCATCGGCGGCGTGCTGACCTTTGCCAATTCCGTGAAATTGAAAGAAACCGCGGAGTTCCTGCCCCTGGAGCGCATCGTTCTGGAGACGGACTGCCCCTATCTGGCACCTGCTCCCCACAGAGGAAAGAGGAATTCGTCCCTGAACCTTCCCCTGGTGGTGGCCGAGCTGGCCCGGATCAAGCAGATCTCCGAGGAGGAGGTGCGGCGCATCACCTGGGAAAATGCGCACAGACTTTACCGTCTGCCGAGTTTGGTGTAACATAGACAGGTTCGGTGTGAAAACCGGCAGCGCAGACCGATCGCCGGGAGGCGTTGGAAGCTCGGAATGGAGAAGAATATGAGGATAGAAAGAATAGACGATCAAACAATCAAATGCTTTCTTTCCGTCGAAGAATTACAGGAATACCATGTGGACTACAAGGATTTCATCTATCGTTCGGAAAAAGCACAAAAACTGATGCGAGACATCATTGAAGAGGCCAGGGAAAAGGTGGGATACAAGCCGCCGCAGATGGCCTTTGAGCTCCAGATCACCATGATGGAACAGGGCATGATCCTGACCTTTTCGGAGAAGGATCCTTTCGATCTGGGAGATCCTTCCAAGAACCAGAATGTCAGGGAACTGCTGGGCCGGTTAAAGTCCTATCTCCAGCAGATGTCCGGAGAGGCCGGCGGCAGCGTGGGCGCCTATGACCCCAATGATTCCGGCCCCATCCAGTCTCTGCCCGATCCCGGACCTGTGCTTCCGGCGGTGGGCGGGCCGAAGCCCGAGGAGCTCCTGGAGGTGGTGCTGTCCTTCAGCAGCATGGCCAATGTCATGGCCTATATGGAGGCACTGCCCGGAAGACTGCGTTTTACTTCCGAGCTCTACAAAATGGAAGATCTGTACTATCTGCACATTGCCAAGGGCGCCGCTTCCCTGGAGCGCTTCCGCAAGGCCTGCATCGTGGGCACAGAGTATGCGGGGTTCTGCGCAGCGGGAGAGGGCTGTGACCAGCTCCTGAAGGAGCACGGTGAGCTCCTGATCGCAGAGCGGGCAATGCAGAAGCTGTCCTGACGAAAGCAGGCGCCGCCCTTACCGGGCGGTGACCGTTTCGAATACACGTTTCTTATTTGGAGGAGAATATGATTGCATGTCCCAATTGCGGCGGTAACCTGAAATTTGACCCCGCAACCCAGAAAATGCGCTGTGCATTTTGCGACTCGGAATTTTCACCCGAGGAGGTGCAAGAGGAGCACGAGGCGCAGGCGCAGGAGGCCGTCCCTCAGGAGCCCCGTGAGGAGCTTCCCCCGGAGGAGACTTACAGTGCCTTCGTCTTTACCTGCCCCCAGTGCGGCGGCGAGCTGATCAGCTATGATGACACGGCTGCCACTTTTTGTTCCTTCTGCGGCGCGTCCAATATCCTGGAATCCAGGCTCAGCGACCAGCAAAAGCCCAAGATGGTGATCCCCTTTGCCCTCAGCAAGGAAGCCTGCGAGGCAGCATACCGGAAGAAGATCTCCGCTTCCCTTTTTGCGCCGGACAGCTTTAAGGAAGACAGCAATGTGGAGAACTTCCGAGGCATCTATATGCCTTACTGGGTCTACAATCTCCATGCGGATCATCCCATCGAGATGAAAGGCAAGACGGAGCAGCGCAAGGGCGATTACATTTATACGAGGCATTACAAGCTTAGGGGGAATCTGAGGGCGCACTATGACGGCATTTCCTACGATGCATCCTCCTCCTTCTCCGATGCCCTCAGCTCGGCCATCGCTCCTTTCGACATCAAGGGAGCGGTACCTTTCCAGAGCAATTACCTCAGCGGCTTCTACGCTGATACGGCGGACGTCTCTTCTCAGGTCTATCTGCAGGAGTCCCGGGGCGCCATGGAGGAGGACCTGAAAAGTGCCATCCGTAAAACCTCCGCCTTTCGGAAGTACACCATCCCCGATTCGGATGTGAGAAGGGCTTCGGAAGCGGACTCCGTGTCCTCCGAGCGCGCCATGTTCCCCGTGTGGTTTTTGTCCACCAGAGTGGGAGACCGCATCAGCTATGCGGTGGTTAACGGTCAGACCGGCAAGGTGGCGGCGGACATTCCCGTTTCCTACATGAAATATCTCATCGGGAGTCTGATCATCGCTGTCCCGGTGTTTCTGGCGCTGACCTTTAATACCTTTATCCGTCCGAGTATCATCACCACCATTGCCATGGGCGTGGCGCTGGTGAGCCTCATCATTTCCAACAGCCAGCTGAACCGGATCGCCGCAAGGGAGAACCGGCTGGACGATAAGGGGTATACCTCTACCCTGACACCGTCAGAACTGAAGGCGTTGAAGGAGAACAATGGCGTCACCATCAAGTCAAAGCCGCAGAGGTCCGCAGGGGATACGGTCAAGGCCGGGGTCACATCTGCATCTGTTACCCTGACCATCATAGGTGTCATTTTCCTGCTGGTCATGCCCATCATCGGTATCGCCCTTCTGGTGGCTGCCAGCATGGTGCGCAAGGAGGAGGGCAAGGACAAAACGCTGGTAAAGACAGGAAAGGAAAAGATCAAGGTGAAGGCCTCCGCCTCCCAGAAGATGAAGGTCCTCTGGAAGCCCCTGTGCGGGATCCTCATCGCCCTGAGCGTACTCTCCATAAATCCTGTCAGCGATCTGTATTACTGGGCCGGAGCCCTGGTCTCCATGTTCTTTGTGGGCTGGTCCTTCTGGGATGTGGTGCAGGAGCACAATATGCTCAGTACCAGAAAGCTTCCTCAGTTTAACAGAAGAGGAGGTGATGAGAGTGAGCACTAAGATGATGAACTTCCGCAGATCTTTTGCACGCATTTCCCTGGCCCTTCTGGGGATCATGATCTTAAGCTGCCTGGCAGCAGCCGTGCCTGCCCGTGCCACCGCGCTGTATTCCAATCCGGACACGGGATACCGGATCCAGATCACAGATGAGGCGGACCTGCTCTCCCCTGACGAGGAGGCCCTGCTGAAAAATGTCATGCAGCCCATTACCGCATATGGCAATGTGGCTTTTGAGAGCATCAATGAGAACTACACCACCGCGGAGTACTATGCCCGGGATTCTTATGAGAATACCTTCGGCAAGCAGAGCGGTATCCTGTTCCTTGTCGACATGGATAACCGGTACCTCTTCATGCGCTCCGACGGCCTGATCTATGAGACTGTCACCAGTTCCGAGATGGAAACCATCACGGACAACGTGTATACCTACGCGTCAAACGAGGATTACTACAGGGCGGCGGCCACTGCCTTCGAGCAGGTCTACGCGCTGCTGGAAGGGCGTGACATTCCCCGCCCGATGAAGTATATTGGTAATGCCGTGTTTTCCATTATGATCGGCATGCTGATCGCTTTCATCATCGTATCGATCAATTCCAGCCTGAAGAGCGCCGGTGTCAGAGAGATGCTCGCCTCCGCATCCAGATCCGTGGGGGTCAAGGACCCTACAGAGGAATTTGACAGGGAGACCAAGCGTTACAGCCCCGTGGAGAGCAGTTCTTCCGGGAGCAGCAGCAGTTACCGTTCTTCCGGCGGAAGCAGCCACAGCAGTCATAGCAGCGGCGGCCACAGCAGCCACAGCAGTGGCGGACACTCAGGAGGAGGCGGAGGGCATCGGTTCTGAGAAGCGCGAGAGTTTCGCAGAAACGGAGCGCTTCGTTTGCTTCAAAGGATTCCTATATTCGCTTTACCCAGTGTGAATAAACTAGAGGAGAGAATATCATGGCAGACAAAAAAATGGTCGAAGAAATCACATCCATGGACGAGGATTTCGCCCAATGGTACACCGACATCGTCCGTAAGGCGGAGCTGGTGGACTACACCAGCGTCAAGGGATGCATGGTGATCAAGCCGGCAGGCTATGCGATCTGGGAGCTGATCCAGAAGCAGCTGGATGCCCGCTTTAAGGAGACGGGGGTAGAGAATGTCTACCTGCCGCTGTTCATCCCCGAGTCCCTGCTGGAGAAGGAGAAGGATCATGTGGAGGGCTTTGCTCCCGAGGTGGCCTGGGTCACCCATGGCGGTCTGGAGCCTCTGCAGGAGCGCCTGTGCGTGCGTCCTACCTCCGAGACCCTCTTCTGCGATTTTTACAAAAATGACATCCACTCCTACCGAGACCTGCCCAAGGTGTACAACCAGTGGTGCTCCGTGGTCCGCTGGGAGAAAGAGACCCGTCCTTTCCTGCGTTCCAGAGAGTTCCTGTGGCAGGAAGGCCACACGGCTCACGCCACCATGGAGGACGCTGAGGCACGCACCATTCAGATGCTGAACGTGTACGCGCAGTTCTGTGAGGAGGTTCTGGCCATCCCCGTGGTAAAGGGTCAGAAGACCGAGAAGGAGAAATTCGCCGGCGCTGAGGCCACCTACACCATCGAGGCTCTCATGCACGACGGTAAGGCTCTGCAGTCCGGCACCAGCCACAATTTCGGTGACGGCTTTGCCAGAGCGTTCGGCATTCAGTATGCGGACAAGGACAATACGCTGAAGTATGTGTTCCAGACCTCCTGGGGTATGACCACCCGTCTCATCGGTGCCATCATCATGGTCCACGGTGACAACGAGGGTCTGGTCCTGCCGCCCCGCGTGGCACCCGTTCAGGTCTGCATCATCCCCATCCAGCAGAAGAAGGAGGGCGTCCTGGACAAGGCCTATGAGCTCAGAGACCGCCTGAAAGTCTCCTGCCGCGTAAAGGTGGATGACACCGACAAGAGCCCCGGATGGAAATTCTCCGAGGCGGAGATGAGAGGCTATCCTCTGCGCATCGAGATCGGCCCCAAGGATCTGGAAGCGGGCCGCTGCGTCATCGTCCGCAGAGATACCAGAGAGAAGATCGAGTGTGATCTGGCGGATGTGGAGAAGCGCACCGGAGAGCTCCTGGAGCTTATGCAGAAGGAGATGCTGGAGCGCGCAAGAAAGCACCGCGATGCCCACACCTATGTGGCGCATGATTTCGCAGAGTTTGAGAAGCTCTTTACCGAGAAGTCCGGATTCGTGAAGGCGATGTGGTGCGGCGACAGAGCCTGCGAGGATCAGATCAAGGAGAAGCTCTCCGTCACCAGCCGCTGCATTCCTTTCGAGCAGGAGCACATCGCAGACACCTGTGTCTGCTGCGGCAAGCCTGCCAATAAGATGCTGTACTGGGGAAGAGCATACTGATATGATACTAGGGGCACAGGACGAAATGCGAGTCATGCTTGCATGAACGAGAATTTCGGCCGTGTGACCCGAACAAACATGAGCAAGTAGCGATTTCCTGCGAAGCGGGAAATCAGCGGATTGTGAATGCAGGACAACAGAGCGCAAAGCGGTCTGTTGTATGACAGGATGGCGGGAGCCTCGAAGAAACGGAGCAATCCGAGTATCATGTATAAAGAATTTGAGGACATGACATGAAGTGGATCGTGCTGGATCTGGAGTGGAATCAGAGCAGCTCCGGTAAAGAGCCGGAGGTCGCCCGGATCCCCTTTGAGATCATTGAGATCGGAGCGATCCAGATCGGTGAAAACGGTCAGATGACCGGAGAATTCAGCGAGCTGGTAAAGCCCCAGGTCTATCGAAAAATGCATAGTTATACCAGCAAGCTGATCCATCTTCAGATGCAGGAGCTGGAAAAGGGACATGTATTCCCGGAGGTCTGGGAGCGGTTCCAGAACTGGATCGGCACGGGCGAGGATTACATGTTCTGCACCTGGGGTCCCTCCGATCTGACGGAGCTCCAGCGGAACCTGGCCTTCTATGACCTGCCCCCCATCCGCAAGGGACCCATTCCCTTCCTGGATGCCCAGAAGCTCTACACCCTCTGCTATGAGGAGGACCGCAAGGCCCGGAGGAATCTGGAACATGCCGTGGATGCCCTGGGGATCGAGAAGGATATCCCCTTTCACAGAGCCTTCAGCGATGCCTACTACACCGCCAAGGTGATGCTGCGCATGAAAAAAGACCGTCCCGCGGTCTATTCCAAGATTTCCTATGATGTGACCATTCCTCCCGCTACCGAGGCGGACGAGGTGGAGGTGGTCTTTGACAATTACGGGAAATACATTTCCCGTGTGTTCGAGAGCAGAGAGGCGGCCCTGTCCGACAGGCATGTGCTCTCCACCAAGTGTTTCCTCTGCGGGCAGAGCACCCGCAGGAAGGTGAAATGGTTCTCCACCAACGGGAAGCATTATTACAGCGTCTCCGAGTGCCCGTCCCACGGCCTTTTGAAGGGCAAGATCCGGATCCACTGGACCGAAGAGGGCGGCGTCTTCGTGGTGAAGACCCAGCGCCTGGTGACCAAGGCCGAAGCCGAAGAGATCCTTACCAAGCGCAACAAGGCGGAGCGGAAGTTGAAGGAACAGCAGAAGCAGCGGGAAAAACAGCTCGGGATCCGCAGAAACCGGGGCGCTTCCGGTAAAAACGAAGAAGTAGACGGATAAAGAAAACGACTCTGCAGGAGTTCCTGCGGAGTCGTTTTTTCTGTGCGTTCAATATCTGTCGATGTAGATGCCCTTTCCTCTGCGGCGCCGCTTTCGCCTGTTTCCGCGCTGCACACGGTGCAGACTCTTTTGGGCCAGGCGCCTTTCCTTACGTACGGAGAAATTGTGGGACAGACGGGAGCGCCTGCGACGTCTTTCTCTGCGGTATTCCCTCCGCCAGTTTCTGTGGCTTTCCTGGTATTTCCGGACCAGGAGGATGATGATGAGAATGAGGAGGATGGCACCCACCGCGATCCCTGCGATCTTGCCGATGCGGACCACGTTGATAAAGATGATGTTGGGCTCTTCTTTCTCCGGCTCCTTCACTTCCTCTTCCTGGGACTGCAGTGCTTCAAAGGAGTATCCCGTGCTCTCGGGAATGGAGAAATCTACGGAGGCTTCTCCCAGGTACTGCCCGTGGTAGCTGTAGGTGATGAGAGCGGCCTGTCTGTCATCCTCCGTATCATAGGAAATCTCGGATTCGATCTCGTCGAAGGTGACGGTCTTCGGCAGGACGATCCGGTCCTCCTGGTTCAGTGCCAGGATGGGACGGGAGTTGCCGAAGATATCCTTGCCGCTGTAGAAGGAGCCTGTGGCATTGATATTGTACCGGGTCTCCGTCTGGGAGATGTTCACCATCTCGAAATTGGAGAAGCCGTAATCGTACAGGCTTAAAGTGTCTTCGTACTGATAGGGTGCTTCGTCCCGCATCACCACGCAGATCAGCTTCATCCCGTCCTTTTCTGCGCAGGATACCAGACTGTGGCGCGCGGCCACCGTGAAGCCGGTCTTGCAGCCCACCAGGTATTTGTAGGCGTAGGCATTGCCCTCCACCAGCCCCATACCGTTGGCCTCGATGATCTCGTCCGGCTGGTATTCCGTGGGATACAGATGCAGGATCCTTGTGGTGGAGATCCGGCACAGGAGCTCGTTGGCAAAAAAGCTGCGGCCGATCTGGGCCAGGTCGTAGGCGCTGGTGTAATGATCCTCATCCGGCAGACCGTTGGGATTGACGAAATGGGAATCCACGCACCCCAGCTCTTTGGCCCGCTCGTTCATGATCTCTCCGAAATCCTGCCAGGTGGTGCCGGAGATGTGCTCCGCCAGCGCAAAAGCGCATTCGTTGGCAGACCGGATCAAAATGGCTTCCAGACATTCCTCCACCGTCAGCTTCTGCCCTTCATCGATGGCGATGTGGTTGCTGTCCCTGGGGGTGTCGAAGACCGCCGCGTGGGAGAAAGTCACCAGCTCGTTTAATTCGCAGCGCTCCGTGCCGATGAGGGTGGTGAGGATCTTGGTGGTGGATGCGGGATACTGTGCCTTGTGAATATTTTTGGCGTAGAGGATGGTGCCGGTGGTGGCCTCGATGAGGATGGCGGATTCCGCCGCCACCAAGGGACCTACCGGCCAGTTGTCGATCTCATTGCTCTCGATCTCCATGGCCCGGTTCCGCTCGATGTTTTCCTGGGCATCCGCCCGGGCAGTCATGGGAGAAAAAAGATTACAGGAAAGAAACACCGCGCAGAAAGCGGCGATCCCGAAGCGATATGGGATTTTCGGATTCTTTCCTCGTGTTTTTTTCATCTGTACCCCGAAGTGTGTTTCTTCGTACCCGGATCACGCACGGCTGTGGTTCCGTCCGGGAGTTGCAAAAGCGATTGCCGCCCCTTTATGAGACGGGGACGCCCTCCTGCCCCTCCGGCATCGGGATCAGCTTTGCTAGGAGCTTTCCGACAAATTGAATGACGGGGCCCAGCAGGATCACCATACAGAGGGTTGCGGGATAGAACTTGCCGCCCAGCAGGATGGAGAGCAAAAAAGCAGTCATGTCATAACAGATCCGCAGTCCCCGCATAGGGAGCTTCGGAAAGCGGCGCAGGATGATGAAGGGAATGGCATCGTAGGGAGATACCCCCAGGCCCCCCGTCATATACAGAGCCGCGGAGATAACAAAGACCACCACCGCAAGGAACATGACTGTGATCCGCAGCGGGAGATTGGCAGTGAAAAAGTCCGGGGGGAATACCTTTGCCCAGACCCAGGAAAAGAAATCCACCAGGTAGCCGATGAGCAGCATGTTCGCCACGGTGCCCCAGCCGATGTCCTTACCGCCGCACAGGATCACGATGAGGAACAGGGTGGTGTTGAAGATGGCCTGCCAGTTGCCCAGGCTGATGCCAAGTTTGGAAATGATGGCCAGATTCATGGCCGTGTAGGGATCCGTTCCCCAGTCCACCAGCACCAGGAAGGACAGGGAAAAGCCCATCATAAAAACAGCGATAAGGACCAGGGGAAGCCTGATCCTTATCTGGGGTGCATGCGTAAAGTTCCGTAAGATAGATTTGAATCGATTCATAAAAATCCTTTGGTGTTCCGGGCCGCAGGAAGCGGCCCGTCCGGTTGTATCGTCTTAATCCAGCAGGCTTCCGGAAAAGCGCCCTCTGTGGTCCTCGGGGGACTCGTAAGAGGCAGGAGGGAAGCCGCCTTTCTGATCGTCGTCTGCGGGCTCGGTAGCAGTGTCCGCATCTGCCGCTGCGTCATTTTCTGCAACGGCATTATCCTTAGCCGCACCGGCATCCTTCAACTCTTCGGAAGGAATAGCTCCGGCACCTGCTTCGGCAGCGTCTGCGGGCGCGGAACCGGCATTTTCGGAAGCGCCTTCCGCCTCGGTATGCTGCTCTTCGGAAGCGGTCTCGGCGGATCCTTCCTCCGTTTTCTCCCCGGCTTCCTCTTCAGGCTCGGGAAGTCCTTTCTCCTTGCGGTAGATGGCCATGAATTCCTTGCCGGTGATGGTCTCCTTCTCGATGAGGAAATCCGCCAGCTTGTCCATCACGTCCCGGTTGTCCCGCAGGAGTTCCAGGGCCTTTTCATAGGATTCCTTCAGAATGCTCACCACTTCCTCGTCGATGCCGGCTGCGGTGGCGTCGGAGCAGTTCATGGCGGTGCGTCCCTCCAGGTACTGGCTCTCAATGGTGGCAAAGCCTGCCAGGCCGTATCGCTTGCTCATACCGTAGCGGGTCACCATGTTCCTTGCGATGTCCGTGGCCTTCTCGATATCGTTGGCGGCGCCGGTGGTCACATTTCCGAAGACCAGTTCCTCCGCTGCGCGTCCTCCCAGGAGGCCTACGATCATATCCCTGAGCTCTGCTTCGGAATTCAGATATTTTTCCTCCTCCGGAACATGCATCACATATCCCAGGGCACCCATGGTACGGGGCACGATGGTGATCTTCTGCACGGGCTCGGAGTTCTTCTGCAGTGCGCTGATGAGGGCGTGCCCCACCTCGTGATAGGACACGATCCTGCGCTCCTCGGCGCTCATGATCCGGTCCTTCTTTTCCTTGCCGACCAGCACCGTCTCCACGGCGTTGAACAGATCCTGCTGGCAGACGTACTCTCTGCCTTCCTTGACCGCATTGATGGCAGCCTCGTTGATCATGTTGGCCAGGTCGGAACCCACGGCACCGCTGGTAGCCAGAGCGATGGCGTCCAGATCCACGCTCTCGTCCAGCTTCACATCCTTCGCATGGACCTTCAGGATCTCCACACGGCCCTTCAGGTCAGGCTTGTCCACGATGATCCGGCGGTCGAAACGGCCGGGACGCAGGAGAGCCTTGTCCAGGATCTCCGGGCGGTTGGTGGCGCCCAGGATCAGGATACCTTTGGAGGAGTCAAAGCCGTCCATCTCGGACAGCAGCTGGTTCAAAGTCTGTTCACGCTCCTCGTTGCCGCCGCCGTACTTGGAATCACGGCTCCGGCCAATGGCATCGATCTCGTCGATGAAGATGATGCAGGGCGCGTTTTTGTTGGCTTCTTTGAAGAGGTCTCTCACGCGGCTGGCACCGACACCCACATAGAGCTCGATGAAATCCGAACCCGTCAGAGAGAAGAAGGGCACATGGGCTTCACCCGCCACGGCCTTGGCCAGCAGCGTCTTACCGGTTCCGGGAGGGCCCACCAGCAGCGCACCCTTGGGGAGCCTTGCGCCGATGCCCGTGTATTTCCCCGGATTGTGGAGGAAGTCCACCACCTCCACCAGAGATTCCTTCGCCTCGTCCTCACCGGCCACATCCTTAAATGTGACACCGGTGTCTTTTTGCACATAAACCTTTGCGGTGCTCTTCCCCACGCCCATGGGGCCGCCACCGCCGCCCATCCTGCGCATCAGGAGCGAAGCCAGGAGCCAGAGCAGGATCACGGGGATCACCACCCCGATGAGGATCTCCGTCAGGAGAGAGGAATTGGCGGACACCACTCTGGCGCCTTCCACACCCGCTGCCTCCAGCCGGGAGGTCAGGGTGTCCATACTCTCCATCACGTTCGTTACATAGGTCCGCTCCTGCTGCAGCTGCATGTAGTAGGCATACTGCTCCAGGTTGGACTCGCCGGTGTGGGCCGTGCCGCCCGCGGCGGAATTGTCCTCCATCACCGCGGACAGTGTCAGGGTGACGGTGAGGGCTGCGTTCTCCGCATCCAGGGAGACGGACTCGACTCTGCCACCTTCCAGGTCGGAGATGAAGTCCGTGTAGCTCTTCGTCGCCGTGACATTTCTGCCTCCCAGGAAGAAGTTGTAAAACAGGAAAATGACCAGTACCGTGCACAGGGCTGCAAGGGCCATCATCCAGGTGTTCGGCCGCTTGTTATTGTTCTGCTGGTTTCCCCGGCCCCCGTTACCGCTGCCGGAGCCTGCTCCGTTCCCGCGATTCCCGGGGTCGTACCGATCCATGTCTTGATTGTCCATAAAAAACCTCATTTACTTCATTTCAAAGGCTATTACGCCACTTTAGTTGCATAGCACATATTATATAAATAAGTACTCTATTTCGCAAGCACAAATATGGCGGAAAAGGCCGTTCTATCCCGCAGTTTTCGGGGTTTATGCCCTTTGGAGCCCCGCGAAAAACGGCACTGCGCAAAAGCCTCACGAAGGCCCGCCGCTGCAGGGCTTCCGGGAACTGCTCCGGGGCTTTCAAAAACACCAAAAAAAATCTCCCGTTTTTTGGGATTTATGATACGATATATGAGTATTTTTTTGACCATGAAAGAGGTGCAGGAATGAAACAGGGATTTGACAATGAAAAATATCTGAAAATGCAGTCCGAGCGCATCAGGGAGCGCATCGCTTCCTTCGGCGGCAAGCTGTACCTGGAGTTCGGCGGGAAGCTTTTCGACGATTTCCACGCATCCAGAGTATTGCCGGGCTTCAAGCCGGACAGTAAGATCACCATGCTCAGCCAGCTGAAGGACCAGGCCGAGATCGTCATCGTCATCAACGCCGAGGACATCGAGAAAAACAAGGTCCGCGCGGATCTGGGGATCTCCTACGATCTGGACGTGCTCCGCCTCATCGATGCCTTCCGCAGCTACGGACTTTATGTGGGCAGCGTCTGCCTCACCCGCTATGCTGCTCAGCCCAGTGTCGTGGCCTACCAGAAAAAGCTGGAATCCCTGGGCATGAAGGTATACCGCCACTACACCATTCCCGGCTACCCTTCCGATATCGCCACCATCGTCAGCGACGACGGTTTCGGCAAGAACGAGTACATCGAGACCACCCGCAGCCTGGTGGTCATCACCGCACCCGGCCCCGGCAGCGGCAAAATGGCCACCTGCCTGTCCCAGCTCTACCATGAGTACAAGCGGGGCATCCGCGCCGGATATGCGAAGTACGAGACCTTCCCCATCTGGAACCTGCCCCTGAAGCACCCTGTGAACCTGGCCTATGAGGCAGCCACCGCGGATCTGAACGATGTGAACATGATCGATCCCTTCCACCTGGAGGCCTACAACGAGACCACCATCAACTACAACCGTGACGTGGAGATCTTCCCTGTGCTCTCCGCCACCTTTGAGAAGATCATGGGCGAGTGCCCTTATAAGTCCCCCACGGACATGGGCGTCAACATGGCGGGCTTCGGCATCGTGGATGACGATGTGGTGCGGGAGGCCGCAAAGCAGGAGATCATCCGCAGATACTTCAACACCTGTTGCCAGAAGGCCCAGGGCAATGCGGACGACAGCCAGATCCTGAAGATCGAGCTTTTGATGAAGCAGGCCGGCATCTCTGTGGACAACCGTGCCGTGGTCAGCGCAGCCAGAGTCAAGGCGGAGACCACCGGCGAGCCTGCGGCAGCCATCGAACTTTCCGACGGCCGTGTCATAACCGGCAAGACCAGCCTCCTGATGGGCGCTTCCTCCGCAATGCTGCTGAACGCCCTCAAGACCCTGGCGGGGATCCCCGACGAGGTGGAGCTCATCTCTCCCGAGATCATCAGCCCCATCCAGAAGCTGAAGACCCAGCACCTGGGCAACCGCAATCCCAGACTCCACACCGACGAGGTCCTGCTGGCGCTGTCCATCTGCGCCGTTACCGATCCCAGGGCCGCCGCTGCCATGGAGCAGCTCCGGGAGCTGAAAGGCACCCAGGTCCATTCCAGCGTCATCCTGTCCGCAGTGGACCAGAACGTGTTCCGGAAGCTGGGCATCGGTCTGACCTGCGAGCCGGTCTACCAGACTGCCAACCTGTATCACCACTAAGCGCCGCGCACGCCATAGATAATAGCGATACATTCTCCCGCCGCCGGGCTTTCCCGGTCTGCGCTGCGGGTACCCGTAAAGGAAACACATGAGACTCAGAAATATCACCGGCTGCCGCGAGATGATCGCGGACAGCCCGTATGTTGCGGATGAGGAACGCCTTCCGGATGCCCCCGGCACCTGGGGGGAGCGCTTTGGCAACGACCATCCCATCCACATCGAGATCGGCATGGGCAAGGGGCAGTTTTTGCACGCCCTGGCCAAAATGCACCCCGAGATCAACTTCATCGGGATCGAAAAATATTCCGCCGTCCTGCTGCGGGCGGTGCAGCGAATGGAGGAGGAGCCCCTGGGGAATCTCCTCTTTCTTCGGATGGATGCGGAGAATATCACTTCCGTTTTTGCACCGGGGGAAGTGGACCGGATCTACCTGAACTTCTCCGATCCCTGGCCCAAGGACCGGCATGCCAAGCGGCGCCTTCCCTCCAGACAGTTCCTGGGCAGGTACGACCGGATCCTGAAGCCGGAAGGGTTTCTGGAGTTTAAGACCGACAACCGGACGCTTTTTGATTTCGCGGTGGAGGAGCTGGCGGAGGCCGGCTGGACCGCGGACTTTATCACCTACGATCTCCACGCCGATCCGGAGCTGGTGCAGGGCAATGTGATGACGGAGTATGAGACGAAGTTTTCCGCCATGGGCACCCCCATCTGTAAGTACCGGATCCGCAGGGATCCCGCTTCGGAGCAGGTAAAAGCAAACCGGTCCCGATAAACATTTTATAAAATATAATTTTGTCATATTGACATTTTTCCGCCCCTCCTCTACAATGGAGCCATGAAACAAAGATCCCGTTCCCAAGCCATGGGAACGCTTGCCCGCAGGGCGGAAAGGAATGTCAATATGGAATACAAGTTTACCGCAGCTGATTTTGATCAGGAAGTTTTAAAGTCCGACCTCCCCGTTCTGGTGGATTTCTACGCTGACTGGTGCGGCCCCTGCAAGATGATGGGCCCCGTGGTCTCCTCCATGGCGGAGAAGTTCGACGGCAAGCTGAAAGTCGGCAAGCTCAACATCGACGATAACATGGCCATCGCCGAGAAATACAATGTCACCAGCATCCCCTTCTTCGCCATCATCAAGAACGGAGAGGTTGCTGCCAGCAGAGTGGGTGCCTGCGGAGCTCCCGATTTCGAAAGCTGGGTACAGTCCGCACTCTGATTGCCTGCAGGGATAGCCTATGACCACCGGATTTGATTTTGATGAAGAACTTAAAAAACTTCCCAAATCTCCGGGTGTCTATATCATGCACGATGCCGCCGACGGGATCCTCTATGTCGGCAAGGCCGTCAATCTCCACAATCGTGTGAGATCTTATTTTCGTAAAAACATCGGGCGCGGGCCTGCCATCGATCAGATGGTGGCCCGCATTGCCTGGTTTGAGTACATTGTCACGGATTCGGAGCTGGAGGCTCTGGTTCTGGAGAACAATCTCATCAAGGAGCATTCGCCCAAATACAATACCCTGTTAAAGGACGATAAGACCTACCCCTACATCAAGGTGACCCTGGGAGAAGAGTATCCCAGGATCCTTTTTTCGCGTACCATGAAAAAGGACAAGTCCCGGTATTTCGGCCCCTACAGCTCCGCCGCGGCGGTGAAGGATACCATAGATCTCCTGAACAAGCTCTTCTGCCTGCGGACCTGCAACCGGAATCTGCCCCGGGACATCGGTCTCGAGCGCCCCTGCCTGAACCACCATATCCACCAGTGCAGCGCACCCTGCAACGGCCTGATCAGCAAAGAGGACTACCGGCAGCAGGTGGACCGGGCCCTGGATTTCCTGGGGGGAAATGTGGCTCCCATCTTAAGCGAGCTGGAGCGGAAAATGAAGGATGCCGCCGAAGCCATGGACTTTGAAAAAGCCGCGGAGTACCGGGATCTCATCGAGAGTGCCCGGAGCATCGCCCAGAAGCAGAAGATCTCCGACACCGAGGGGGAGGACAAGGATGTCATCGCCATCTTCCGGGACGGGGACGAGGTGGTGGTGCAGGTCTTCTTTGTCCGGGACGGCAAGCTCATCGGCAGAGAGCACTACTACATGACACATGTGTCGGGGAACGACAACGCGGAGATCCTCCAGGAGTTCATCAAGCAGTTCTACGCAGGCACCCCCTTCCTGCCCAGAGAGCTCATGATCCAGTACGAGATCGAGGACGCCGGGCTCATCGAGGAGTGGCTCAGCAGCCGCAGGGGTGCAAAAGTCTACATCCGGGTGCCGAAGATCGGCAGCAAGGAAAAACTGGTGGAGATGGCCTGCGAAAATGCCCGCCTGGTCCTGATGAACGACAGAGAGCGGGTCCGCAGGGAAGAAGGGCGCACCATCGGCGCGGTGAAGGAGATCTGCGAGCTCCTGAAGCTGGAAAACGCCGACCGGATGGAAGCCTTCGACATCTCCAACACCAACGGCTTTGAAAATGTGGCCTCCATGGTGGTCTTTGAAAAGGGCAAGCCCAAGCGCAGCGATTACAGGAAGTTCCGGATCCGCTCCGTGGCAGGCCCCAACGATTACGAATGCATGCGGGAAGCCCTCACCAGACGCTTCACCCACGGGATCGAGGAGGGCGCGGAGCGCAGACGGCAACAGCTGGATCCCGAGCTGGGAAGCTTTTCCAGGCTCCCCGACCTGCTTCTGATGGACGGCGGCAGAGGCCAGGTGAACATCGCCCTGGAGGTGCTGGAAAGCCTGGGGCTGCAGATTCCCGTGGCGGGTATGGTGAAGGACGATTATCACAGGACCCGCGGCATCTATTTTCAGAATGTGGAGCTTCCCATCGACATTCACTCCGAGGGATTTAAACTGGTGACCAGGATCCAGGATGAGGCCCACCGTTTTGCCATCGAGTATCACAAATCCCTCCGGGGCAAGAACCAGATCCACTCCGTGCTGGACGATATCCCCGGGGTGGGACCTGCCCGCAGAAAGGCCCTGATGCGCCATTACGATTCCATCGAAAAGATCGCGGAGGCATCGCCGGAGGAGCTGACCCGGATCCCCGAGATCAGCGCCGCAGCGGCGGAGAGCATTTTCCGGTTTTTCCGCGAAAAGCGCGGGGAGGATGCGTAAGTGCTCTTTCATTGAAAAGGCGCCCGTGGTAAAATGGAACATGTCTGAGGGTACGCCCGGAAAGGAAGGTTGCCATGGCCAGCGTTAAACTGACAAAACTCATCGAGAAAATGAAACTGGAGAATCTGACCCCCGAGGTCCCCGTGGACAAGGTCAGGATTTCACAGCCCGATATCAACCGTCCCGCATTGCAGATCGCGGGATATTTCGTATATTTTGACGCATCCCGCATCCAGATCATCGGATACGTGGAGTACTCCTACATGGAGAACGCGCTGGGGGATGACAATGCAAAGCGGGAGTCCTACACCAAGCTCATGGACAATCACATTCCCGCCATCATCTTCTGCCGTGGCTTAAAGCCCGACGAGATCTTCCTGGATGTGGCCAGACAGACCCACACCCCCGTTTTTTCCACAACGGAAGCCACCTCCGCTTTTACCGCGGAGATCATCCGCTGGCTCAATGAGGAGCTGGCACCCTGCATTTCCGTCCACGGCGTTCTGGTGGATGTCTACGGCGAAGGCGTGCTGATCACGGGCGAGAGCGGCATCGGTAAATCCGAGGCGGCCCTGGAGCTCATCAAGCGCGGACACCGTCTCGTTACCGACGATGTGGTGGAGCTGCGGAAGATCAGCGACGACCTCCTCATGGGCTCCGCACCCGATATCACCAAGCACTTCATCGAGTTGCGGGGTATCGGCATCGTGGATGTGAAGGCCCTCTTCGGTGCTTCCTCCGTCAAGGACAAGCAGCAGGTGGACCTGGTGATCCGCCTGGAGGACTGGGACAAGGACAAGGACTATGACCGCCTGGGACTGGAAGAGAATTACACCGAGTACCTGGGGAACAAGCTGATCTGCCACAACATTCCGGTGCGTCCGGGCAGAAACCTGGCCATCATCTGTGAATCCGCGGCAGTCAATTACCGTCAGAAAAAAATGGGCTACAATGCGGCCCAGGAGCTTTACAAGAGAGTACAGGAATCTCTGGCAAAGAAGAGAGAAGAGGAGGAAGAGTAACAATGGCTTATGTGTTCGGCGCTGATATCGGAGGGACCACTGTCAAGCTGGGTCTGTTCGGAAGTGATGAGAACCTGATTGAGAAATGGGAGATCCCGACCCGCACGGAGAACGGCGGGGTGCAGGTCGTTCCCGATGTGGCGGCCTCCATTCTTGCAAAAATGAAAGAGCGCGGCATTGCGAAAGAGGAGGTGCTGGGCATCGGCATGGGCGCCCCCGGCGCAGTGGATGACGACGGCTATATGAGCGGCGGCGCCGTGAATCTGGGCTGGGCCCCCTTCAACCTGAAGGATGCGGCAGAGGAAGCCACCGGGGGGATCCCCGTTATCGCAGCCAATGACGCCAATGTGGCGGCGTACGGCGAGATGTGGAAGGGCGGCGGCCGCGGCAACAGCAACGTGGTGGCAGTCACCCTGGGCACCGGCGTAGGCGGCGGCATCATCGTGGGCGGCAGGCTCCTGACCGGTGCTACCGGCGCAGGCGGTGAGATCGGCCATATCCACATCGTGGATGAGGAAACCGAGGTCTGCGGCTGCGGACATTGCGGCTGCCTGGAGCAGTATGCGTCCGCTACCGGCGTGGTGCGTCTGGCAAGGAGGCGCCTTGCGGAGGATGACAAGCCTTCCGTCCTGCGGGAGGGTGAGGTCAGTGCCAAGACCGTGTTTGACGCGGTAAAGGCTGGAGATGCGGTGGCTGTCGAGATCGCAGAGCGCTTTGGCTACTATCTGGGCAAGGGCCTGGCAGCGGTTGCAAATGTGGTGAATCCCGAGATCTTCGTCATCGGCGGCGGTGTGTCCAAGGCCGGTGAGATCCTGCTTTCCTTCGTGGAGCCGAATTTCCAGAAATACGTCTTCCCGCCCTGCAGGCATGCGCGTTTTTCCCTGGCACAGCTGGGCAATGACGCGGGTATCGTAGGCGCTGCTGGAATGGTTTTCGAGAAAGAGAAAGTCAATGCTGGGTGAATCCTTACTGAAGAAAATCAGGGAATACCTGCCGGAGGAACAGATCTTTCCGAACCAGTCCCTGAAGGATATGACCACTTTCCGGGCGGGCGGCGGATGCAGCTGTCTGCTGGAGATCGATACCGAAGAGCAGCTCTGTCAGCTGCTCCGGCTCTTTGGCCGGACGGAGACCCCCTACTTTATCCTGGGCAACGGCAGTAACACACTGGTGAAGGACGCGGGCTATTCCGGCATCGTGCTCCACATCGACCGGTCCATGGATGCCATCACCGTGGAGGGGAATATCCTGACGGCAGAGGCGGGAGCCATGCTTTCCAAGGCTTCCCGGGTGGCGGCGGAGCACGGCCTTACGGGTCTGGAATTCGCGGCCGGGATCCCCGGTTCCGTGGGAGGCGGCGTCGTGATGAACGCCGGCGCTTACGACGGTGAGATGAAGGATGTGGTAAAAAGCGTCCGCGTGGTGGGGAAGGACGGCGAGATCCTGGAGTTGCGGGGCAGCGCCATGGAGTTCGGCTATCGCACTTCCGTACTGCGGAACCGCCCTTTTGTGGTGACGTCGGTCACCTTTGAACTAAAGCCCGGGAACCCGGAAGAGATCCTGGGAAAAATGGAGGATTTTAACCGGAGACGCCGGGAAAAACAGCCCCTGGAATATCCCAGCGCCGGCAGCACTTTTAAGCGCCCGGAGGGACATTTCGCGGGACAGCTCATCATGGAGGCCGGCATGCGGGGCTTCCAGATCGGCGGTGCCAGAGTCTCCGACAAGCATTGCGGCTTTATCATCAACGCCGGCGGCGCTTCCGCTGCGGATATCCTGGATGTCATGGGGGAGGTGCAGGACCGGGTGTACAGTTGCTTCGGCGTGCGGCTGGAGCCCGAGATCGTCGTATTGGGTGATCCGGATCGTGAGGTATCGAGATGAGATTCGTAATAGTGACCGGTCTGAGCGGCGGCGGTAAGGCCACCTCCCTGAAGATGCTGGAGGATATGGGGTTCTTCTGTGTGGACAATCTCCCCATCTCCCTCCTTTCCAAGCTGACGGAGCTCCTGGCCCAGCAGCCCAATTCCGAGGTGCAGAAAGTGGCACTGGGGCTGGATGTGCGTACCGGCAATGTCCACGAGCTTCCCGGAGCGCTGGCGGAGCTGAAGGACCACGGCTATCAGGTCGAGACCCTGTTCATGGAGTGCAGCGACGAGACCCTGATCCGCAGATACAAGGAATCCCGCCGTTCCCATCCCCTCTCCCCGGAAGGCAGAGTGGAGGACGGTATCGCCGAGGAGCGGAAGCTCCTGGCGCAGATCAAGGCCCAGGCCAATTACATCATCGACAGCAGCAATCTCCTGACCAGAGAGCTGAAGGAGGAACTGGAGCGGATCTTCATCCGCAACGAGGAATATACCAACCTCATGGTGACCATCCTCTCCTTCGGCTTTAAGCACGGCATCCCCACGGATTCCGACCTGGTCCTGGATGTGCGCTTTCTCCCCAATCCCTTCTATGTGGAGGAGCTGCGGCACAAAACGGGACTGGACCAGGAGGTGCGGGACTATGTGCTCCAGTTCCCCGAGGCTGGAGAGTTCCTGGACAAGACCGAGGATCTGCTGAAATTCCTGATCCCCAACTATATCAAAGAGGGCAAGACCAGTCTCGTGATCAGCATCGGCTGCACCGGAGGCAAGCATCGCAGCGTCACCCTGGCCATGGAGCTCTACAAGCGGCTGAAAGGGCTGGGACATTACGGTGTGAATCTTTCCCACCGGGATGTGAAAGCGGCCGGCACCTGACGGAGGGAATGTTCGAAACATAAATCCGATGACGTATGTTTGGAACACGGCATCGCCGGATCCGATATTCGGCCTGCCGTCTCGAAAAACAGCGCTCGGAAAGGTGGTTATATGTCCTACTCATCCAAGGTCCGGGACGAGCTGACAGGCAAGATCAGCCCCGCCAGACATTGCCAGCTGGCAGAGTTGGCAGCCATCACCCACTTCTGCGGTCAGATCGGGAGAACCGATGACGGGATCTGCCATATCGGCTTTGTAACGGAAAAGGAAGCCCTGGTGAAAAAGGGCTTTACATTGCTGAAAAAAACCTTTAACATTGATAGCGTCGCGGGCATTGCGCCGGAAAAACTGCAGGATATCCTTGCGGTTCTGGGAGACTTTGATGATCCCGTGAACGGATTGCTCCTGAAAAATGCCTGCTGTCAGCGCGCCTTTTTGCGGGGCGCTTTCTTAAGTGTAGGATCCGTCAGCGATCCTGCCAAGGGCTATCATCTGGAGTTCGTCTGTCCCGATGAGGCGAAGGCGGAGCAGATCCGGCAGATCATCGGCGACTTTGATATCGACGCCCGTGTCATAATGCGAAAGAAATACCACGTGGTCTACCTCAAGGAGGGCAGCGCCATCGTGGATCTGCTGAACGTGATGGAGGCGCCCATCTCCCTGATGGAGCTGGTGAACACCCAGATCTACAAGGACGTGAGCAATACGGTGAACCGGCGGGTGAACTGCGAGATCTCCAACATCCGTAAGACCGTCACCGCCTCTGCCAGACAGATCGAAGATATCGAGATCATCCGGACCCGCATGGGCCTGGACCGGCTGCCCGCCCCCCTGCGGGAGATGGCCGAAATACGGTTGGAGAATCCGGACGCATCCCTGAAGGATCTCGGGGAATGGATGGATCCGCCGGTGGGGAAGTCAGGCGTCAATCACAGACTGCGCAAGCTCAGTGAGATTGCGGAGTCCCTGAGAGACTGAGGAGTGTTTGAGGTGTTCTTTTGTTTTGAGGAGTGTTGTTAGGAGGATCGAATTATGGTAAAGAAGCAGGTCACGATCAAAATGGAGAAGGGGATGGAAGCCAGCCCCATCGCTCTGCTGGTCCAGGAAGCCAGCCACTATGACAGCAAGATCTACTTGGAGACCGGCACCAAGAAGGTCAATGCCAAGAGCATCATGGGAATGATGAGTCTGGGCATGGACAACGGCGACGAGCTCACGGTCATTGCGGACGGTGAGGACGAGAAGAAAGCCGCTGACGGTATTGAGAAATTTTTGACGGGAAATGCGAAATAACAAGGTGTCATCAGGCCCTTAGTATGGTATAATCAGTGCAGTGCCGTGTGCGCGAGTCACACGGATGATCTGAATAAAAAGGAGGGTTTTCAAGATGCTGGTAAATGCAAAAGATATGCTGAACAAGGCTAAGGCAGGCCACTATGCCGTAGGTCACTTCAACATCAACAATCTGGAGTGGACCAAGGCGATTCTCCTGACTGCCAAGGAACTCAGAAGCCCCGTTATCCTGGGCGTTTCCGAGGGCGCAGGCAAGTACATGGGCGGCTATCATGTCGTCGTGAACATGGTGAACGGACTGCTGAAGGATCTTGATATCGATGTTCCCGTTGCACTGCATCTGGATCATGGTACTTATGAAGGATGCTACAAGTGCATCGAGGCAGGATTCTCTTCCATTATGTTTGACGGTTCTCACTATCCCATCGCCGAGAACATTGAGAAGACCAAGGAGCTGGTGAAGGCTGCTCATGACAGAGGCCTTTCCATCGAGGCTGAGGTCGGCGCGATCGGCGGCGAAGAGGACGGCGTCGTGGGAATGGGCGAGTGCGCTGATCCCGACGAGTGCAAGCAGATCGCTGATCTGGGTGTTGATTTCCTGGCAGCAGGTATCGGCAACATCCACGGCAAGTACCCCGCAAACTGGGCAGGACTTTCCTTCGAGACCCTGGATGCTATCCAGCAGAAGACCGGTGATCTTCCTCTGGTGCTTCACGGCGGTACCGGAATCCCCGCTGACATGGTCAAGAAGGCCATCAACCTGGGCGTTTCCAAGGTGAACGTGAATACCGAGTGCCAGCTTTCCTTCGCGGATGCTACCAGAAAGTACATCGAGGCAGGCAAGGATCTGGAAGGCAAGGGCTTCGATCCCAGAAAGCTCCTGGCTCCCGGCTTTGAGGCAATCAAGGCTACCGTTAAGGAGAAGATGGAGATGTTCGGTTCTGTCGGTAAGGCTGACGAATGATCAAAAAATGAAAAAAGCCCCTGAAAAGGGAGGATGCCAGGTATCCGTTCGGATACCTGGCATTTATTATGAAAAAGTTTCAAACTTGTAAGCAATCTTGACAATTGAGCGCGTCCTGTGCGGTCAATTGTATATTACGAAAGAGTTTTAATCTCGTAAGCAATCTTGACAATTGAGCGCGTCCTGTGCGGTCAATTGTATATTATGAAAAAGTTTTAAACTTATAAGCTATTTTGTGCTTTTCAGTTTACTGTGTAAAAGTGTCCGAAAAACAAAGGAAATTGAAATAATCCTTGAAGAAAATGTAAACGAAATGTGAACAGATCAGAACCAGTGGGGTTCCGGAAGGGTCTCCGGCTCCGGATAGGTGACGCCGAAGGTCTCCGCGGTGACGGACTTCATCTTCTGTACTTCCTTCGGACGGTCATTTCCGTCGGTTGCGGTGGTCGCGATGGCTTCCACCACCTCCATGCCCTCGATGACCTTACCGAAGGCGGCGTAGGAGCCGTCCAGGAAAGGAGAGTTCTTGTGCATGATGAAGAACTGGCTGCCCGCGGTGTCGGGGATGTTGGTGCGGGCCATGGACAGGACGCCGGGGGTGTGCTTTAAGTCATTGGGGAAGCCGTTCTGGGAGAACTCGCCCTTGATGCAGTATCCGGGGCCGCCCATACCGGTTCCTTCCGGATCGCCGCCCTGGATCATGAAGCCTTCGATCACTCTGTGGAAGATCACACCGTCATAAAATCCCTTTCCGATGAGGCTCAGGAAATTGTTTACGGTGTTGGGTGCGATCTCGGGGTAGAGCTCCGCTTTGATCACGCCGCCGTTTTCCATGGTGATGGTTACGATGGGATTTTGCTTGTCACTCATAATGCTTCCTTCCTTTGATAGGGGTTTATTGTGCTATACTGATTATACTCATACACATATTTTTTCGTAAAGAGGAGATTCCGTATTGGCTGTGGATGCATGGGGAAAAAACGAATACCTGGAAGGCATCGTCTGCCTCAGCCGTGAAAGCGGCCTCTCTGCGGCGGAACTTTCGGAAGCGGCCGCGAAGGCGGACCTGGAGGGAAGCCTTGTGATCTCGGACGTCTTCCTGCACGGGGACGGTGACGCGGAGATCCCGTTCCTCCTCTATCGCAGGGAAGGAGATCCGCCGGATCCCGAGGAAGGGAAGGCCCGTTTTCTCTACCTGGGGGAAGGCCCCATGGAGGAGGAGGACTGGGACTGGGACTACCTGGAGCAGGTCTACCGGCGCCTCCACGAGATCCCGCTGCGGATCCTGGAGACGGAGCGTTGCATTCTGCGGGAGACCCATGAAAGCGACGTGGATGCCCTCTACGAACTCTACGAAGGGCCCGGTATCACGGACTATATGGAGCCGCTGTTTTCGGAGCGGGAGCGGGAGCTGGCCTATACCGCAGCCTACCGCGAGAATGTATATGAACCTTACGGCTTCGGGGTCTGGACCGTGATCTTAAAAGAGACCTTCGAGATCATCGGCCGCGTGGGGATCTCCTATCGCCCCGGCTATCCGGATCCGGAGCTGGGCTTTATGATCGGCGCCCCTTACCAGCGGCAGGGTTATGCGCTGGAGACCTGCAGGGCATGTCTGGACTATGGCAGGGAGCAGTCCTTTGACCGCATCATCGCCCTGGTGCAGCCGGGGAATGCGGCATCCGAGGCCCTTTGTGGTCAGCTGGGCATGGAGCCGCAGGGTGAGACCGAGGATGGAGGCATCCGCTATACGCTGTTTGCCGTCGACTTGAAAACGCCGTGACCGGCAT
>JAILAF010000109.1 GCA_024681775.1 Lachnospiraceae bacterium | reverse complement strand
TGGATGATCTCATCCAGGCCATAAACAAGTATATGAACTGGTATCGTACCAGTCGAATTAAATCTACACTCGGAGGGCTTAGCCCTCTAGAATACAGAAGGAGGATAGGTGTGGGTGTCTAAAAAAACGTCCGCACCCCCTTCATGGTCAAAAATACTGTATTCCTCTTTCAAAAGCTAAGGACAAATATTCCAAAATGAGAGACCGTATAGATTTCTCTCGAATTATTATAGAGGATGAAATAATTGCTGGTCTTAATTTCAGCAGAATGATTCCGGTAGAAATCAGACAACTTTCAAAAGTCGATTTGAAGGTTAGAAAGAGAGATAATGCCGAAGTAAAGAAGAGAAAAGAATCCTATAAAAAGGAATTAGATTGGTGCATCGAACACAAAGAGATCATCATTAATAAAGCTAACGTATTGTATGAGAAGTTTGTATCGGGAGAATTCTTCTCCCGAAGAAAAGATTGCTTAAACTTTCCGGAACTTGAGGAGGTCTGTGCGAAATATAATGGGTAAATAATCATCACCACTGAAGAAGAGAGCGTGCCCTAAAGATATGTAGAGTTAATGCCTTGATTGTTTAAAGTCACAATCTGTGACTTTAAACAGAGATTTTTTTAAAGTCGCAATTTGCGACTTCAAGTTGGGGAGGACGTATATGAGTGGAATTGAAATTAAACTAATCGGGATTACAAAACTGGATACGGACGCTATTGTGAATGCGGCCAATGAAGAACTGTGGGAAGGCGGCGGAGTGTGCGGAGCGATTTTCCGGGAGGCCGGCTCTGCGGAAATGACGAGGGCTTGCGACGCCATCGGGGGATGCCCTACCGGAAGCGCTGTGATTACTCCGGGATTTCGGCTGCCTGCCCGGTTCGTGATCCATGCGGTGGGTCCCCGTTGGATGGACGGGCGCCACGGGGAACCGGAGCTTTTATACAGTGCTTATACGCGGTCGCTTCTCCTTGCCATGGAGAATGGGCTGCATTCTGTGGGATTTCCGTTGATTTCCGCGGGGATCTTCGGATATCCTTTGGAAGATGCCTGGAGAGTGGCCATCCGCGCGTGCCGTGAGTTTTTGCAAGAACATTCGGAGTATGAGATGCAGATCATCTTCGCGGTACTGGATGCAGGAATCATGGCGGTTGGAGAGAAGGCCCTTGAGTAATCGGAACGGGGGACTGTTGATGGCGTACCCGCAGAGAGGAGGTTGCCCAAGAACTTGATGCGGATTTAGAGGGAGCCTTTGTTAAGATGGTTTCTGTAGAGGTTGCTGGATAAGCAGGGAGTATTATGAAGGATTTTGACGCAGTCATTTTTGATATGGATGGGGTGATCTTTGATTCTGAGCGTGCAACGCTACAGTGCTGGATCGAGCTGGCGGAGCGGTACGGGATCGAGGGCATCGAGGAGCCTTACCTGGCCTGCACCGGAACCAATGCAGCGCGCACGAGGCAGATCATGCTGGACGCTTACGGAGAGGATTTTCCATACGATGCATATGCGAAGGAAGCCTCGAAAATGTACCACGAGAAATATGATGGCGGCCGTCTCCCCATGAAGAGCGGTGTTTTCGAGATCCTTGATTTCTTAAAGAGCAACGGCAAACGGATCGCGCTGGCTTCTTCCACGAAAAAAGAGACGGTGATAAACGAGCTGCGGGATGCGCGGATCCTGGAGTATTTTGATGAGGTCATCACCGGGGACATGGTGGAGAAGAGCAAGCCGGAACCCGATATTTTTCTCCTGGCCTGTGAGCGGATCGGGGTATCTCCGGACAGGGCATATGCCATCGAGGATTCCTTCAACGGGATCCGGTCCGCCGCCCGTGGCGGCCTGCACCCCCTGATGGTTCCGGACCTCCGTCCTGCGGATGAGGAGATGCAGGGGCTCGCGGATGCGGTGCTGGGGAGCCTGGAGGAAGTGGTAGCGTTTTTGAAGGGATAACTGAGGTGTTTGGGAATGCGAGTATATGAGCTAAAGTATTCGAACACAAACACATATCTGATCGAAGGGAACCGAGGCCGCCTCCTGTTTGATACGGGCTGGGCAGGTACCTTCCCTTCTTTTTGTAAGTGCATGGGGGATTTGGGAATACCTGTGCAGGGGATTAATTATATCTTGATCTCTCACTTTCATCCGGACCACATGGGGATCGCCCAGGAGATCGCAGATCAGGGGCCGGTGATCCTTCTGCCGGAGGTACAGTGGGAATATGTGCATGCTGCGGATCCGGTTTTTGCGAAGGAAGGGAATACTGCGTTTCGCCAGGTTGATGAGGGGCAGGCGCGGATGATACGGCTGGAGGAGAGTAGAAGTGTGCTGGAGGAGATCGGGATTTCCGGTGAGATCCTATACACGCCCGGCCATAGTGACGATAGTGTCAGTTTGTGCCTGGATGATGGGACGCTTTTTGTCGGGGATCTGAATCCCCTCTATGAACTGGAACTGTTCCGGGGGACGCAGGTGGAGCGCTCCTGGGAGATGCTGCTTTCCCGGGACCCGCGTGTGGTGTATTACGGGCATGCGAAGACGGCGATATTGCGCGAAGAGGAGGATGGGCGCACCGGTGAAAGCTCCGGGGACGCTTCTGAGAGGGGACCACTCGCTGGTGCTTCTATATCCTCGGGAGATCTCTACGACCTGGTTTCGAGGATCATGAAGTACATCGACAAGGGGATGCCGCTGGAGCGGATCCGGAAGAAGACCGGAGCTGAGGCATCCTTCATCGAGGATGTGACCAGGATGTACCTGACGCATCCGGGGGTCAGCGTTCAGGGGATCCTGGACCGGATAGAGCGGAAGGGGAAATGAATGCGATTCCTCACATCGTTTTACTACGCCCGGAGGTGCGCAGTTCTTCTGCGAAGGCCTCCGGGTTTTTCAGGTAGTAATCCTGATGGTATTCCTCGGCTTTGTAGAAGTTCCGGTAGGGTAGTAGGGCCACCTGGACCTTCCTGCCGGACTCGGCCTCGATCTGTGCGATCTTCTCTGCGGCCAGCTGCCGCTCCTCTTCGGAGGTATAGAAGATGGCCAGGGTGTAGGAGAATCCCTTGTCGATGAACTGCCCCTCTGCGTCGAAGGGGTCCACATTGGCAAAGTAGATCTCCAGGAGTTTGCTATATGACACACGTGTCGTGTCATAGACCAGCTTGATGGTTTCACGGTGGCCGGTCTCCTGGTGCTTCACCTGCTCGTAGGTGGGGTTTTCTTCCTCACCGCCTGCATAGCCGCAGATCACCTGGTCCACACCGAACACTTTATAGATCGGTGTGACGCACCAGAAGCATCCGCCGGAAAAATACGCTTCTTTCATATGCGCGTTCCTTTCTAGCTGCTTTGAAAACGGGCACTCCTTGCGGGGCGCCCGTTCGATGGTCTGTTTTGACGATTGTGTCAGAAATCGCAGTTTCTGGGTGTTCTGGGATAGGGGATGACGTCGCGGATGTTCTCTACGCCGGTGAGGTACATGATCAGGCGCTCGAAGCCCATGCCGAAGCCGCTGTGGATGCAGCCGCCGTATCTGCGGGTATCCAGGTACCAGTCGATGCCTTCCTTGTCCACGCCCATCTCGTTCATGCGCTCGATGAGCTTGTCCAGGTTCTCCTCTCTCTGGCTGCCGCCCATGAGCTCGCCTGCCTGAGGAACCAGGAGGTCTACGGCTGCCACGGTCTTGTCATCCGGGTTCACCTTCATGTAGTAGGCCTTGATGTCCTTCGGCCAGTCGGTGACGAAGACGGGACCGCCGAAGTACTCCACGATGTATTTTTCGTGCTCTTTCGCGATGTCCTCGCCGTAGTCCGGCTGGAACTCCCACTTCACATCTGCCTTCTTCAGGATGTCGATGACATCGTGGTGGCTGATGCGGGTAAAGTGTGCGTTTACGATATCGTCCAGTTTTGCCTTCAGGCCCTTGGAGACGAACTTATCACAGAAATCGATCTCCTCGGGGCATTGTTCGCAGACGTACTTGACCACGAATTTCAGCATCTCTTCCTCGATGTCCATGAGGCCCTGCAGGTCGCAGAATGCCATCTCTGGCTCGATCATCCAGAACTCGTTGGCGTGGGTCTGGGTGTTGGAGTTCTCCGTGCGGAAGGTGGGGCCGAAGGTGTAGATGTCGCCGAAGGCCATGGCGAAGGTCTCACCCTGGAGCTGGCCGGAGCCGGTGATGAAGGACTGCTTGCCGAAGAGGTCTTTGGAGAAGTCCACCTTGCCGTCCTCGGTCATGGGCAGGTCGTTCATGTTCAGGGTGGTCACCTTAAACATCTGGTCGGAGCCTTCGCAGTCCGCGCCGGTGATCAGCGGGGTGTGCACATACAGGTAACCTCTGTCCTGGAAGTAGGTGTGGATGGCCATGGCCGCCACGCTGCGGATGCGGAACACGGCGGAGAAGAGGTTGGTGCGGGGACGCAGGTGCGCTACGGTCCGCAGGTACTCTCTGGTGTGGCGCTTGGGCTGGATGGGATAGTCCTCGGGGCAGTCGCCCAGGAGGGTTACGGCAGATGCCTTCACCTCGAAGGGCTGCGGTCTGTCGGGGGTGAGAATCACGGTGCCGGTGACCTGTACGCTGGCGCCCACGCGGATCCTGGAGATGTCTTCGAAGTTCTCCAGTCCCTGCTCGTAGATCACCTGCAGATTTTCAAAAAACGAACCGTCGTTGACATTCAGAAATCCGAACTGGGCCTGCGAGCGGTTGGTGCGTACCCATGCGCAGACAGTCACTTCTTTGGAAGCGTATTCGGAGGTGTTTCGGAACAGTTCTTTGATCTTCGTTCTCATGGCAGTTCTCCTTATTTAAAGTGCGTTTTCTGATGTGTTATTATACCACAGGATGCAAGTCCCCTGTAGACTTCTTTTTTGGGGATTTGAATTTCTCCGGTGCCGGGGTACAATGGATGCACGAAATGCAGATCGGAGGTACATATATGAGTAAAGTGTTATTGTTAAACGGCAGTCCCCACAAAAACGGGTGCACCGCCACTGCTTTGGAGGAGATGGTACGCACCTTCGCGGCCGAGGGGATCGAGACGGAGGTGATCCAGATCGGGATGCAGGACATCCGGGGCTGTATCTCCTGCGGCACCTGTGAGACGAAGGGGAAGTGTGTTTTTGACGATCTGGTCAATGAAGTGGCGCCGAAGTTCGAAGCGGCGGACGGCCTGGTGGTGGGGAGCCCGGTCTACTACGGATCGCCCAACGGCACCATCCTGTCCTTCCTGGACCGGCTCTTCTACAGCACCTCTTTTTCCAAGCAGATGAAGGTGGGCGCCGCGGTGGTGAGCTGCAGGCGGGGTGGCAATACGGCCACTTTTGATGTGCTGAACAAGTATTTTACCATCAGCGGGATGCCGGTGGCTTCCTCTACCTACTGGAATCAGGTCCACGGCTTTACCGCGGAGGATGTGCGGAAGGATGCGGAGGGCCTGCAGACCATGCGGAACCTGGCCCGTAACATGGCCTTCCTGATCCGCGCCATCGCGGACGGTCGGGAAAAATACGGGCTGCCGGAGGTGGAGCGTGGTGCCTTTACCAGCTTCCCCGACGGGAAGTAGGAGGGAGATATGAAAGTACTGGTTTTAAACGGTTCGCCGAAACAGAAGAGCGATACCTTCCGGATGACGGATGCGTTCCTGAAGGGCTTTAACCGGGAGGGAAAGCATGAGGTCACCATCATCAATGTGATCGAGAAGCAGATCGCGCCCTGCAAAGGGTGCTTCGGCTGCTGGCAGCAGCTGGAGGGACATTGCATGATCCAGGATGATCAGAATGGGATCCTGGATCTCTACCGGGATGCGGATGTCATCCTCTGGAGCTTCCCGCTGTACTGCTACGGGATGCCTTCTCACCTGAAGGCGCTGCTGGATCGCACCATCCCGCTGGTGCAGATGAAGATGGTGCAGGAACCTGACGGCACTGTCAGGCACGTGCCTCTGGCGGATTTTTCCCGGATCCATACGCTGGTCATCAGCGGCTGCGGCTTCCCGGACTGGGAAGGGAATTTCGATGCACTGAAGATCCAGTGCAGGAACTGCTTCGGGGATCCGACCATTGTCTGTGTCCCGGAGACGCCCATGCTGAACGTCCCTCATGCAGCCGTTGTCGCGGATCCTCTGCTGGAGCGCTTCGTGAAGGCGGGAGAGGAGTACGAGGCGTCCCTGACCCTCTCTCAGGAGACGGTCGCAGAGCTGGAGCACCCCATGATCCCTGCGGAGGAGTACATCCGGAACGTGAACGGAGACAGGTAAACAGACGAAAAGAGAGCCTCCTGCGAGGCTCTCTTTTTGTGCTTCCGGATCCGGCGATCCGGCTTGTGATTCTTCCCGGTCGGCGTTTAGAAGACGATCTTGATGCTGCCCACGGTCTTTTCCGGTGCGATGTACAGCTTCACGAAATCGCCCACCTTGACGTTATGTGCTTCCTGATCGGCCTTCTTGAGGCTTGCGTCTGCGATGGTGATGGTGCCTGCCTCATTGTTGTTCATGGTCTTGTTGAACCACAGGAGGCGTACATCGTATTTTCCGCCCTTCTCCGTCATCTTTGCCACATAGGCTTCCTGGGTCCAGGCGTTCTTCTCTACGAACTCCACCTCTGCATTCTCCAGGCGCTGCTTCTCTTCCTCGGTCAGCTTCGCCGTCATCTCAGCCAGCTCCTTGGAATCCTTCTTGGCGATCACAAAGACGACTCCTACGATGGCGCCGATGATGATTCCGATGATCACGTACGACATTTTTGTTCCCTCCCTGTTATTCTGCGTTTTCTGTGATGTGTGTCAGTTTCCCGGTGACCTGCGTTTTGCCTCGGCCCACCGAGAAAAATCATACCACATTCCCGGGAAAAATCAATTTGCGTTTCCGGTTATCCTGCCATCCTTAGGGCAGGAATTTCCCGGATGCCAGGTAGAGACGGTACCACTCCTCACGGGTCAGACAGATCCGGTCTGCCTCCGCCATCTCCTTCAGGTGGGTGGGATTCATGGTGCCTGCGATGACCTGCATCTTCGCCGGATGGCGCAGGATCCATGCGATGGCGATGGCGGTCTTGGTCACGCCGTACTGCTCTGCCAGCTCGCCCAGTGCCTTGTTGATCTCCGGGAAGTCCGGATTGTCCACGAACATGCCGCCGAACATGCCGTGCTGCAGGGGCGACCATGCCTGGATCGTGATGTCGTTCAGACGGCAGTAGTCCAGCAGGCCGCCGTCACGCATTACCGACATATCTGTCGTTTTGTTGTTCAGGTACAGCTCCTGGTCGATGAGCTGGGACTGCTCCAGAGACAGCTGCAGCTGGTTGATCTGCAGGGGCTGCTTCACGTATTTTTTCAGCAGCTCGATCTGCATGGGGGTGGTGTTGCTGACACCGAAGTGCCGTACCTTCCCTGCCTTCTCCAGGGTGTCGAAGGCCTCCGCCACTTCCTCGGGCTCGAAGAGCAGGTCCGGTCTGTGGAGGAGCAGTACGTCCAGGTACTCCATCTTCAGACGCTGCAGGATCCCGTCCACGCTTTCGAGGATGTAGTCTTTGCTCCAGTCGAAGGTCTGATTTTCGAAGCGCAGGCCGCATTTGGACTGGATGATCATGTCCTCCCGCTTCAGGCTCGTGAGGGCCAGGGCCTCTCCGAAGCGGGTCTCTGCCTCACCGCCGCCGTAGCAGGTGGCGTGGTCGAAGAAGTTGATCCCCAGCTCGGTCGCGGTCTCGATCATCTCCGCCGCAGCTTCTTTGGTGAGGGCGGGCATGCGCATGCATCCCAGGATCAGACGGGACGCCTGTTCCGGGCCTCCCGCGATATTCAGCTTCTGCATAGATAGCTCCTTTCCATAATCCATACTTTGTCTTGCGGATCGGCGCACCGCGTCGCTCCGTTGTTACCTTGCTGTTTCGGATCGGCACGCGCTGTGCCTTCCGATTTTCTTCATACTACACTATGGGTTTCCCACTGTCTATAGAAGCGCGCAGGACCTTTCGGGCAGATTCACTCCGGTGCACGGACGATGCTCTCCGGAGACTTACTCCAGCTCCAGGATCACGATCTCCGGGTGGTTGAAAAACCTTGGGAGGGGCATCCGCTCACGGCAAAGCCCCCTGCTCACCACCAGGTCCGTCCCGCCCGAAAGCTGGTACAAGCCGTCCACGACCGTGGGGAACAGCCCCTGATCCGGGGCGGCGACGCCACGCTGCGTAAAGGGGATCCCCCACTGGCCGCCGTGGGCATGCCCGCTGACCACCAGATCGAAATCGTATTTGGAATAGTCCTTGCCCCGCTCGGGCCTGTGTGAGAGGAGGATCTGATACTTGTCCGGATATTCTTCCGCATAGGCAGCATCCAGCTGTGCTTTCCATTCATCGGGCGACAGATAGGTCGGATCGTCGACACCGCCCAGAATGATGGTGTTTCCCTTGATGTCTACAGGGAAATGGGTGCCCTCACCCACCATGACACCATGCTCCTTCATAAATTCCTTCACCGCGTCTGTCTTATTCCCCCAGAACTCATGATTTCCCGTTACATAACAGCAGGGGTATTTCTCGCAGATCCCTTCGATGAGCGCTTCCGCATTCCCATCGTCCATCCGGTCGTCAAAAATATCACCCGCCAGCAGGATGAGATCTACGTTTTCCTTCTCGATCATCCGGAGGAGCTGAGACTGCCCCTTCCCGTAATAGCACGAGTGCAGATCGGTGATCAGAGCGATTCTGATGGGCGTGTCGGTTTTTCCCTTTGCACTGACCGTGATCGTCTCCGTGACCGGATGCTCATACCAGGCGGTGAGCACCAGCAGCAGGATCACCATGCCCAGGAGGATCCTTTTTCCGATTTTCTTTGGGGCTTCCTTCATGATGCAGTTCCCTCCTCGTTGGTATTATAGTATAAAGTACGCGATATGGGATACGCCATTCCCCTTTTTCCATTGATAATCGGGCAAACGGTGGTAGAATATCTATAGTTTGTGCCCTGAGGCACTGAGTATGTGCCCCGAGGCACAGAGACTGCGACCTGAGGCACAGGATAGGAAGATTTAGTCATGTTTCGAAACAGCACCTTAAAAGAAAATCGCACCGTCAGGGACATCGCCCTGAACATGCTCATCGCGGCGGTGAGCCTCTTTGTGAACGGATTCGGCGTATACCTGACGATCCGGGCGAACATCGGCGCGGGCCCCTGGGACGTGCTGGGACTGGGCGTGGCCCGGACCCTGGGCATCCTGTACGGCACCGCTTCCGTGGCCATCTCCTACGCGATCCTGGGGATCGACATCGCCCTGAAAGCCCCCATCGGCATCGCCATGTTCATCGACGCCTTCGTGGTGGGGAAAACGGTGGACCTCTTTAACCGCATCGACCTTGTGCCGAAATGTGACGGGCCCCTTACCGGCATCCCCGTGATGCTCGCAGGGTTAGTGATCATGGCCTACACCCAGTACACCTACATGAGTGCTTCCCTGGGCTGCGGCCCCAGAGATACGCTGCTGGTGGCTCTGACGCAGCGCGCCGGCAGGATCCCCATCGGTGTGGTGAGCATCACACTCCTGAGCCTGGCCACCTTCATCGGCTGGCTCCTGGGCGGCCCTGTGGGCATCGGCACTCTGATCTGCGCCTTCGCAACCGGCCCCATCATGCAACTGGCTTTTAAATCCGTGGGATTCGATGCCACGGGTGTGCATCATCAGCATCTGGCGGATTCCTTCAGAGTTTTCTGCGGACAAAAGGGGCATTTCCGACGCCGGTTCCCAAAGGAGTCCTGAGAAACCCACTGTTTACGCCATATTTTTTGGTAACACAAGGGCGGAAAATTGTTATAAAATGTTCTTTGTGCGGGTGCCCCGGGCAGGACGCGTTTTTCAGCAGAGTTTTCCGAAGGGCATCGCAGAGAAACCGTAACCCATCGCAGAGAAACCGTAACCCATCGCAGAGAAACCGTAACCCATCGAAAGGAGCCAGACCTGTATCATGAAGTGTATCGGATGCGGAGGCGAGATCGGCCTGACAGATGAATACTGCCCCCATTGCGGCAGGAAAATAGAGGAGACAGCCGGATATCGGGGCGACCTGAAGAACTATAAGGACAAAAATGCTAAGACAAAAAAGAAACTGTCCCAGACCATTTCCGACAATATGTCCCTGGTCATCAGCGCCGTGGTCATGGTGGCGCTGCTGATCGGCATTGCGGTAGCGTTCTATGTGTCCGAGGAGGCATACATTTTCCGTTATAATGCGCTGCGGAAGGATGCGAAGAAGAACTACGAGACCTACTCTGTGGAGATCCAAAGACTTCTGGATGCCGGTGATTATGCCGGATTTGCGGCCTTTAAGGAGTATCACAACATCGCGGAATGGGAGGAGCCCTACGATGATCTGCGGCTCCTCTGGGAGATGACCGAGGAGTTTATCTCTCTGGCCGGCAGTGTAGAGAGTGTCGCCATGTTCGGACCGGAGGCCAGATGGTACCGGCCGGACCAGGACGTGGACTCTTGCCAGGATGCCATCCGGGATTTTTATCATGAATACGAATACAGGCAGGCCGACATCGAGGCGGACCCTTATGCCGCATACATTCACGACATGAAGCGGGAGGCGGACGCGATCCTGAAGGTCTACCTGGGACTGGATGATGCGGAGCGGGAAGCATTTCTAAACGCCTCCGACATCGAAGAAACCGCATATCTGGAGGAGGTGTTGGTCCATGACGAAGAAAACTAAAACACGGATTCTGATCATCGCCAATATCATCAATCTGATCCTGGCGGTCCTCTTCTTTGTTGCGGCTTCCTCTGCCGTCGAAGAGCTGAAATTCGCCTACGTGGAGAAGGACACCATCCGTCCCGACAGCCTGCGGAGCTATCTGGAGAGGGAAAATTACGGCGTGGTAGCGAATCTGTCCCATCCCATCCGGGGGGGCTATGAGCCGGCTGAGGATGACCTGGACTACTTCCTTTTGGGAGAGTATGCGGACATGCTTTTTCTGAAAGAAATCTATGCGGAGACCGGGAAGACGCAGACCGCGCAGGACTGCGAGGATCGCGCGGCGCAGATCCGGGCCCAGATCCCGGAGTATGCCCCCATCTTTGACAAGATTGACCTGAGTGCTGAGAATTCGATACCGGAGTGAGAAAAATGGGACAGAAGATCATATGTAAAAGCTGTGCAGCGGAGTTCGATGCGAATCTGGTCCGATGCCCCTACTGCGGGACGGCTTACGCCCCCGCAGAGGAAAAGGAATACATGGGAAAGCTGGAGGCGGTCCGTGAGGACCTTCATCAGGAGATCCAAAAAGGCGACAGACGCATCGGGAAAAAGATGGGCCGTACCGTAAGGAACATCCTGATCGTGATCGGTGTGATCCTGCTGCTCGTCTTCGGCGTGCTGTGGATCACCGCCAGATCGGAGCGGGCGGGCAGCGACCGGAAGAAACAGGAATTCCTGCAGAATCAGGGGATCACCACGCAGCAGGAGGTAGAGACCGATGGTATGTGAGAATTGTAAACATGAAATTGGTCCGGAACAGCTCTATTGCCCGAAATGCGGTGCGAAAAACGCATTCGCGGAAAAACACAGAGAGAACATGAAACAGTTCGCCCGGGAGTATGCTTCCACGGAAAAGGAAGTCTCCCGCTTCAGAAAAGCGGTGGAGGGCCTGGGCAAAAAGGCTGCCATTCTGGTGGTTCTGATGATCGCCATCGTTATCTGTACCGTGATTACTTCCATAAACTATGCGGACCCCGATGAGGATGCCGCCGTGCGACGGGACACGGAGAAGCATATCAAGGCTTATCTGCAGCAGACGGAGGAACTCCTGCAGCAAAGGGATTATATTGGCTTCGTGAGCTTCCGTTATGCCCATGAGCTGCAGAGTTTCCCACCGGAGGAGTTTGAGCGCTTCCGTCAGGTGGGCTATGTGGCAGAGGAGTATTACGAATGCGTCACCGGGATGGAGGAGATGATCCTCCGCTCCGATGATCCGGACTATTTTGACGGACTGGACTCGGACATTGAGATCTTCTGCATGTACGTGGACGGCTTCTATGAGGTATATGATGTGCAGCTGGAAGCGGAGAAGAACGAGGTATATCAGGGATACATCCGGGATATGGAAGCGGAGCTCCTTGCGATGCTCCGGACCTATCTGGACATGGATGAGGCTGAGACAGAGGCATTTCTGGAGCTGAGTGAAGCGCAGAAGGCAGTGAAGGTTCGGGAGGTGTTGCGGCATGAATAAGGTAGTGAAGATCGTCCTGAACATTCTGATCGTGGTAGCGTCCCTGATCCTCCTGGTCAGTATCGTCAATCTGGCCTCTTCCATCAAATACGTCAACCGGGAGGTGGAAGACCCCGCGGAGACCTACGCAGGGATTTTTGATTACCTTCTGGAAAAGAGATCCTACGGAGAGGTGGTGGACGACTATCATTTCCAGAGGCGGGAAACCTTCGATCCGACGACCGGCTACGAGAACCTCTTCCTGGTGGGAGAGTACGGACATGATGCCTTCATGGCCAGAGTCTTCGCTGAGATGGGAGATGACTCTCGGGCGTCTGCCTGCAGAGAGCGGATGCGGAGTCTCCGGGGAGGCATGGGAGACTATGCCTTCGCCGCGGACGAGATCGACGAAATGATTGCTAATGCGCCCTGAGACGGATAGGAGAGCCATGCCTGACTAAGGAAAAACGAAACTGGTCTGTTACATGCTGTGCGTGAAAGGAACGAACCATGTACTATCTCATCGACACCTTACTGAAGGAAGTCTCCGCGAAGGAGATTCACGGCGGGAAAAATCAATACGTGGCGGTCCTGACCCCGGAGGAATGGAACCGGGAGATCGACTCCTTCGAGATGGGGATCGACATGGACCCCAATCTGGTAGAATTCTACACCACCAAAGCGGAGGTGAACTACGACTCTCTCACCGGATCCTTCGCCATCCCGGACCGGGAGAATATGACGGGAGAATGGCTGAAATTCGCTTTTGCTCTGGATGAGAAGGGAGTCGTGTTCATCGATCCGGGGGATTTTGCCCAGCGGATGATCGACCGCATCATGGTGACGAAAAAGTGGCGTGTACCGGGCCTGGAGCGTTTCCTCTATGACTTTCTGGAGCAGATCATTCACGAGGATCCCAGGATCCTGGAGGCCTACGAAAAACGTCTGGATGCCATCGACAGCGACATCGACAGCGGCAAGGAAGCGGATCTGGCAGCGCTGAACGACATCCGCAGCGAGCTGCGGGATCTGCGGACCCATTACAGCCAGCTCATCGACCTTTCCCAGGAGCTGGAGGAGAATGAGAACAACTATTTCAAGGCGAATTTCCTCCGGTATTTCCGGCTCTTCACCAACCGGGTCTCCAGACTCCACGACGTGGTGAATTCCCTCCTGGACTACACGGTGCAGATCCGGGACACTTACCAGTCCCGTCTGGATGTGAAGCAGAACCGCATCATGACCGTCCTCACGGTGGTCACCACCATTTTCATGCCTCTGACCCTCATCGTGGGCTGGTACGGCATGAACTTTAAGTACATGCCGGAGCTGGAGTCCCCCTGGGGATACCCGATCGTGATCCTGGTCTCCGTCCTCATCATTATCGTGAGTCTCATTTTTTTCAAAAAGAAGAAGTGGCTGTAGCGAAATGGAGGTTCCTATCCCGCAAAATCCGGTGATATATGCATGTTGACTTTCTGTATCTTTGTGATATCATAATGATATCAGTTAACGTTACAGAAAGGAGTAAGCAATGACTGAAAAACTTTATCATGCAAAACCCAATGGAGCAGCAGCACTTCTCGGAATCTTCGTGATGTATGTCCTGGCAATCCTGACCCTCATTAACGGCGGGTTCGGCAGCGGATTCCTGGCATTCCTCGCAGGCCTTGTGGCGGCCCTGGGATGGATCCCCCTTTGCGGACTGAAGGTCTTAAGACCCTCCGAGGCACTGGTGCTTACCCTCTTCGGCAAGTACAAAGGGACCATCAGAGAAGCAGGCTTTTACTGCGTGAATCCCTTCTGCACCGCAGTAAACCCCGCAGCAACCACCAGACTTGCCCAGAGCGGTGAGACCCAGGGGAAGAACGCATCTCCCGTGAACGTATCCCTGACCGCCACCGGCGCGCAGGTGAGCACGGAAGCCTATACCAAGAAGATCTCCCTGAAGGCCATGACCCTGAACAACGGCATCCAGAAGATCAACGATTGCCTGGGTAACCCCGTCGAGATCGGTATCGCCGTGATCTGGAAAGTGAACGACACCGCGAAGGCAGTCTTCAACGTGGACAACTACAAAGAGTACCTGTCCCTGCAGTGTGACTCCGCTCTCCGCAACATCGTAAGGCTCTATCCCTACGACGTGGCAACGGGTGTGGATACCACCGGCGACGGCATGGCAGACGAGGGAAGCCTCCGCGGCTCCGCTGAGCTGGTGGCCGATCGCATCAAGAAGGAGATCCAGAGCAAGGTCAACGATGCGGGACTGGAGATCATCGAGGCGCGGATCACCTATCTCGCGTATGCTCCCGAGATCGCATCCGTGATGCTGCAGAGACAGCAGGCATCCGCTATCATCGATGCCCGCAAGATGATCGTCGACGGCGCCGTCGGTATGGTGGAGATGGCACTGGAGAGATTGAACGAGAAGCAGATGGTTCAGCTGGATGAGGAAAGGAAGGCCGCCATGGTCTCCAACCTGCTCGTGGTTCTGTGCGGCAACCACGATGCCCAGCCGGTCGTTAATTCGGGAAGCCTGTATTAATGGCTGAGAAAAAACAGGTCCCGCTTCGCCTTTCGGAGCAGCTCTACAACGATATCGCCAAATGGGCGGAGGACGACTTCCGCTCCGTGAACGGCCAGATCGAGTACCTGCTTTCCGAATGTGTCAGACAGCGGAAGAAAAACGGAAAATATGTCGGTGAAGAGATCGATGTGCCGCCGGAACTGGATCTTCACTGACGCATGTAGTGCCCGGGACGGTTTCCGAAAGGAAGCCGTCCCTTTTTGCGTCCTAAGATAATGCCTGATCTGTGGTTTCCCCTTTTAAAACGGCGCTTTTTCGGGTACAATAAACTCTGTAGAGGTCTCTTTTGACACAGGGACGAAAATGGCTGCAAGATGCGGACATCACGGTGTGATCCGGGAGAATGGCAGGTATGAATATTTATATTGATTTTGACGACTGTCTCTGTGAGACGGCCAGGGCTTTTTCCCTGCTGGTAGAGAGACTCTTTGGGAAGAAGGTGCCCTATGAGGACATCCGGTTTTTCAACCTGCAGAAGACCTTTTCCCTCACGGACGCGCAGTACGAGGAGATGATGATCGCGGGGCATACCGCGGAAGCGCTCCTGTCCTATGAGGAGACTCCCGGTGCGGTGGATACCGTGAATGGATGGATAGATGACGGACATGTCATTTCCATCATCACCGGCCGCCCCTACAGTGCTTACGAGGCATCCAGACAGTGGCTGGACCGCCACGGCCTGGAGCGGGCGAAGCTCTACTGCTTCAACAAGTACGGCCGGGACAGTTTCATCAAAAACAGTGATTTCAGTCTGGAGCCGGAGGATTACTACCGGATGCACTTCGATGTGGCCATCGAGGATTCGCCCCACGCCTTCCGCTTTTTCGACCATCTGCCGGATCTGAAGGTGTGTGTGGTGGACAGACCCTGGAATCACGAGACGCCTCTTCCCGGACCGGGATATACCAGGTGCGGCGATTGGGCGACCATCCGCAGGCTGGTGGAGGAGATCGGCGCCGGGCGCTGACGGATGGATTTTAACTGAAATAATGCGGATGATCGGATAGAATGTAAGGCACAGGCATCTACGGGGAATGACGAAAACAGGAGGATTCGGGATCCGTCAGGACCAAAAAGGGGGTTCATTCAATGAACAGCAACAGAAGAAAAAGGATCGGGCTCTTTGTCTCTTTCCCGGAGATCGTGCATGTGCGCAGAGTCACCGACGGTATCCGCAGGCGCTGCGCGGAATACGGATATGATCTGTGCGTATTTGCGTCCAGTGTCCACGTCTCCTCTCCCATGGAGGATTTTGTGGCAGGGGAGACCAATATCTACGAGCTGGCGAACCTGGCGGAGCTGGACGGCGCCATCCTGGATTTTGCCACCCTGAACGACGGGGCGGACAATCGGTCCTTGAACCGCCTGCTGGAGCGGATCAGGGCGTACCCGGATCTGCCGGTCTGCTCACTGGAAGCGGCGATGGAGGGAACCACCTTCATCGAGAACAACAACGAGGAGCCGCTTCGGGAGCTTTGCCGTCATGTCATCGAGGTGCATGGTAAGAAAAAGCTCTGTCTCCTGACGGGACATAAAGGAAATACGGTGGCGGAAAAGCGCCTCTCCATCTTCCTGGACGAGATCGAAAAGCACGGGATCTCCGTGCCGCCGGAGCACATTTTCTATGGGGATTTCTGGTACACCAGCGGTGACCGTCTTGCGGAGGATATCGCAGACGGCAGGGTGGAGCGCCCGGAAGCGGTGCTCTGTGCCAGCGACTGCATGGCCCTGGGACTCATCGACAAGCTGGTAAAGCGCGGCATCAAGGTTCCGGAGGACATCATCGTCATCGGCTTTGACGGATCCGATGAGGGAACCATCAATTTCATCCCTCTGAGTTCCTATGATCCCAATGACGTGGACATGGGGATGAGGGCGGTGGATCATATCCGCAGCGTTATCGAGCCGGATGCACCCATCCTTCCGAAAACGGTGAAGGCCGGGGGACATTTCCATCCCGGCGCCAGCTGCGGCTGCCAGTCGGATCCCTACTACATCCTGAAACAGGTCCGCACACTGCTGCACTCCAGCACCTACAATTACGCGGACGAGAATTCCGATCTGCGGGTCAGCGTGGGTGCCTTGATGGAGAGCTACTATCTGGAGCGATTTACCGCTTCCAGGACCGTGGAGGAATGCCTGCGGAACATCTTCGGAAGTGCGAATATCCTGATCCCCTACTCCGCCCTGTATCTGTGCCTGAGCGAGAACTGGCTGGATATGCAGGACGAGCGGACGGAAGGATACCCGGAGCACATGCTCCTGTATTCCAAGCCTTCCACCCTGGAGGAGGAATATATCTGCGGCGCTGAAGGCCGTTCCACCTTTGACACCGCCCGGATGCTTCCCAGGCTGGATGAAGAGCGGGATCGTCCCTCCGTCTTCTTTTTCTCCCCCCTGCACTTCAACGGAAAGATCCTGGGATACAGCGTGCTGGAGAAGGAGATCACCGAGTCCCATACCTTAAATGTGGTGAACCGCAACTGGCTCCGCTTCATCAATAATGCCCTGGAGATGAGCCGCACCAAGCACCGGCTGGAGACGCTGTCCGTCAGGGACGAGATGACGGGTGCCTACAACCGGCGGGGCATGTACCTGCGCTTCAAGGAAATGTATGAGGAGGCGGCCCCCGGGGACGCCCTCTATGTCAGCGTGGTGGACATGGACGGCCTCAAATATATCAACGACACCTACGGTCACAATGAAGGTGACCTGGGGATCCGGACGGTCTGCAGCGCGCTGCAGGAGACGGCCCGGAAAAATGAGATCGTGGTCCGCAGCGGCGGCGATGAATTTTTCCTCATCGGCATCGGGAAATACGAAAAGGGTGATGAGGTGAAGCGCTCGCAGGAATACACCGGGATCATCGAAAAACGCTCCGCGGAGCTGGGGAAACCCTACAATATCTCGGCCAGCATCGGCTGTGTGGTCTATGAGGACCTGCACGCCATCAGCCTGGACAATGCCCTGAGTGAAGCCGATGAGCGGATGTATCATTACAAATTCCGCCAGAGAAGACATCGCCGCATTTAACGGAGAACTGTGTAATGAAAGAGAAAGAAAAGGTAGACAGAGCAGATAAGGCAAAGAGCAATATAGAGGAAACCTTAAACAGGCTCTATCTGCAAAAGAGGATCGGGCCGGAATGGGGCTTCTGGCTCCTGGTCATCGGATATCTGGTGGTCTCCATCGCGGTGAGCTTCATCGCGGGATCTTCCAGGACGGTGGTCATCGGAGGAAATGTGGTTTCCTTTTATGCCTTTGCGGGGGTCCTTTCTTCGCTGTCCAACATATTTGTGATCCTGCTGACGGTTTTTTACAAAATGCAGGGATTTATCTTCGCGGTGGTCCTGCTGCTCCTGGACATCCCGCCGATCCTGATGGGGATCTTCCTGCGGGGCAATATGAACTCTCTCCCGGGCATTTTCGGGAATCTGCTGGCGCTCCTTGCGGTGATTGTCATCCGCTTCAACGACAAGCGGGTGATCACGTACCAGCAGGAGCTGCGGAATCAGGCGGTGACGGATATGCTGACCCAGATTCCCAACTGGTTTGCCTTTACGGAGCTGGTGGATTCGCTGGTCAAACGGGGGGAGCCCTTCGCCGTGGTTTCCATCGATATCAACGGCTTCAAGGTCATCAACGATACCATGGGATTTGAGACCGGTAACCTGGTGCTGGTGGACCTCTCCTCCAGGTGGAAGGAGATCGCGGACGGCGGCAGCTCCGGCACCCGGGATTTCATCTGCAGGCTCAACGGTGACGAATTCGCCCTCGTGATCCGTGACTTCCGCACGGAGGAAGAGGCACTGAAAACCATACGGATGTACGAAGCGGTGCTGGATGATCTGCGGGAAAGCTCCGGCTACGATTTCTATATTACCGCCAGCTTCGGATATGCCTTCTATCCCACGGACGGAAAGGATATGGATTCCTTGATCTCCTACTCGGACATCGCCATGCATGAGATCAAGGATACCGCCAGCAGCGAGCATATCCTGCGGTACAGTCAGGACATGCATTTCAACGAGCGCACGCTGGAGATCGAGGGGAAGATCCGCACGGCGCTGGAGCGGGACAATGTCTACTTCATGCTGCAGCCGCAGTTTGATATGGATCATCGGCTCCGGGGCTTCGAAGCCCTGGCCCGTATGCGGGATGTTGACGGGTCTGTCATATTTCCCGGGGATTTCATTCCTGTGGCGGAGAAGGTGGGGCTGGTGGACCGGATCGATTCCGAGGTCTTCCGCAAGTCCGCTGCCTTTGTGGCGGAGCTGATCAAGAAGTACGACAGAGAACTGATCCTCAGCGTCAATGTGTCCGTCCGGCATCTGGTCAGGAGTGATTTCCTGGAGGAGATCCGAACCGGGCTCCGGGAGAGTGGACTGCCGGGGAACTGCCTGGAGGTGGAGATCACCGAGTCCATCATGATCGAGTCCCTGGAGCAGGCGACGAATGATATCGAGGAGCTCCGCGCCCTGGGCGTCCGGATCGCCATCGACGATTTCGGAACCGGGTACTCATCTCTCAGCTATCTGAATACCATTCCTGCCCATCTCCTGAAGGTGGACAAGAGCTTTATCGATTCCATGAACAGCAGTGAGAAATCCAAGCAGTACGTGGCGGCCATCATCTCCCTGGGACACATCCTGGGATATGAAGTCATCTCCGAAGGTGTGGAGGAGGAAGCACAGCTCGGGACCCTGAAGGAGATCGGCTGCGACTACATCCAGGGATATCTCTGGGGCAAGCCGCAGATGCCGGAGGAGATCGAGGTGCTGGTACGGGAGTCGTAAGAGCGCTGCGCACAGCGCAGGGGTCTGTTGCAGAACCGGAAGTTGCCCAAGGGGCAGATCCCTTTCGGATGCGAAAAAGCGTAAATGTGAAAAAGAGGGGAAAATGACATGAGTGACATCATCAAACAGAGAAACCGTCTCCTGGCGCAGAAAGTCATGCAGGGGATCGAGTCCAGAAACATGAAGGCCTATTATGCGGAGGATAAGGAAGAAGCGTTAAAGCTGGCGCTGGAGCTGATCCCGGAGACCTCTTCCATCGCCATGGGCGGCGCCATGAGTGCCCATGAGATCGGTCTGGTGGAAGCGTTGAAAGAGGGCAACTACCGCTTCATCGACAGGGACAAGGCGGAGGACAAGCGGGCCGCCATGCTGGCTGCCTACGATGCGGACTTTTTCCTCACAAGTGCCAATGCCATCACGGAGGACGGCGTCATGGTGAATATCGACGGGAATTCCAACCGTGTCTCCGCCATCGCCCAGGGCCCGAAGCATGTCATCGCCATCGTGGGCATGAACAAGGTCTGTCCCGATGTGGACAGCGCGATGAAGAGAGCGCGGAACGTAGCGGCACCTACCAATGCCCAGCGCTTCGGCCTCACCACACCCTGTGCGAAAACAGGGTCCTGTATGAACTGCAAATCACCCGACACCATCTGTTGCCAGTTCCTGATCACCCGGTTCTCCCGGCATGAGGGGCGGATCCACGTGATCCTGGTGAACGATTCGCTCGGGTTCTAGATCTATACGACTTCTGAGGGGGAGTATTTTGGAAAAATCATCGACATCGAAGTTATCCTTCGGCGCCATGGCAGGGAACGCGTGGTATGCCATGCGTTTGGCGTCAAAGATCAGCCCTGCCATGATCATCCACTCCTTTTTTCTCTGGCTCATCGGCCACGGGGAGTGGGTGTTTTTTGACGGCGTTTTTATGCGCGTCGTGGTAAACGGCCTGGACAATGATCTGGGCTTTAACTATGTCTTCCGCTTTATCATGTTCAGCGCTGCCGTCTTCGCCAGCTGCGCCATCTATACCAACTACGTGGAAAATGTGGTCTATCCCCTGGAGACCAACCGTCTCTTCGGCGGCATCTACAAGCGGATGTACGCCAAGGCCAGAAACGTGGAGTTGCGCTGCTACGAGGACGCGGATTTCTACAATCGCTACACCATGGCCATGGACGGCGCCGAGCAGAAGATCTCTGCGGTGATCCGTGGCATCCTGGGAGCCGTCATCGGCGCGGTGGCAGCAGTGGTGGTGTTCTATCTCATGTTCCAGATCGATCACTTTGCCATCCTCTTTATCCTGGCGCCCCTCGTCGGTAATTTCCTCTTCGGCAACCTGAACAACCGCTTCACCTATCAGCGTTACCAGGCCCAGGTTCCCAACGAGAAGGTCATCAATTACGTGAGCCGTATGCTCTACCTGCCGGACGGTGCCAAGGAGATCCGTCTTTCCCGCATCTTTGAGCTCCTGCGCAGGCAGTACGACAATGCGACGAAGGACAACATCAGGATCGCAAAGCGCTTCGCCTTCAAGGTGGCCAGCATGAATTTCTGGCGCATCACATTTACTTTCACCGTGATCTTTGAGGGCGTGCTGCTCTACTCCATCTACCGGAACCGCGTCAGCGGCACCATCACCCTGGCAGACCTGACGATCATGTCAAGTTTGATGGTGGCCATGACCTGGATCCTGATCCGCGTCTTCGAGAACATCATGGAGATCATGAAAAACGCCATGTTTATCAACAATCTCCGTGGCTTCCTGGAATATCAGGAATCCATTCCCGAGGACTGGGACGGCGCGGAGCCCAGTCCCGAGTTCGAGAGTCTCGAGTTCCGGAACGTGTCCTTCTCCTATGACGACAAGGAGACCATCAAGAACCTTTCCTTCAAGATCACGAAGGGTGAGACCGCAGCCCTGGTGGGCCACAACGGCGCAGGCAAGACCACCATCATCAAGCTCCTGCTTCGTCTCTACGATCCCTCTTCCGGCGTGATCTACTACAACGGCCGGGACATCCGGGAGTACAACCTCCGGGCCTACCGGAACATATTTGCCACCACCTTTCAGGACTTCCAGCTCTTCGGTATGTCCGTGAAGGAGAATGTCCTCATGGGCAGGCACCCGGAAAATGAGGACGCGGTGGTGGAAAAAGCCCTGAAAATGGCAGGCGTCTACGACAAGGTCATGACCTTGAAGGACGGCATGAACACCATGATGACCAGGGAATTTGACGAGGAGGGAGCCGTGCTTTCCGGCGGAGAGAGCCAGAAGATCGCGGTGGCCCGCACCTTTGCCAAGGAAGCTCCCATGAAGATCTTTGACGAGCCCTCCAGCGCCCTGGATCCCATCGCCGAGTACGACCTCTTCCGCAGCATCCTGAAGGAAGCGAAGGATCACACCATGCTCTTTATCTCTCACAGGCTTTCCTCCGTGAAGGACTGTGACCGCGTCTTTATGCTGGAAAAGGGCACCCTCATCGAGGAGGGCACCCACAGAGAGCTCATGGCGGCGGGCGGCAGCTACGCCAAAATGTACAAGACCCAGGCTATGAATTACCTCGCTCTGGAAAATGAAGAGGAGGTGATCCTGTGAGTACGAAACCCATGACGCCCAATGAAAAAGAAAAAACCAAGCAGTCCGTCCGGGAGGTTTTCGGCAACAACTTCTTCTTCTTGAAGCTGATGTTTAAGGCATCCCCCTGCTTCGTCATTTTCCCCGTGCTGGACGCGGTGCGCAATCAGATCTCCATCTTCTTTGAGCACACCGTGGGTATCGGCTACGTGCTGGAAGCGGCGGAATTCGGCTATCCCTTCCGGGATGTGGCCCGCTGGATCCTGATCCTGGCCGGATGCATCACCCTGGGTATGGTCTTCACCGTTTTTGCCGGCGATTTCATGACGGAAAAGGAACGCCCGAAGGCACGGCAGAAGATCAAGATGATGCTCTACGAAAAGGCCCGCGGCGTGGACCTGGCCTGCTACGACGATCCATCCTTCTACAACGAACAGGTGCTGGCCATCTCCGAGGTGGACACCCAGATCGAGCGCGTGCTGGACTTCGTCAAGAATACCCTCAGCGGCCTCACCGTCTTCATCACCACCGGCGCTTACTTCCTCATGAAGGACCGGCTCTCCCTGGTATTTGCCCTCGCCTCCTTCGTGCTGAGCATGATCTTCGAACAGCTCTACAACAAGCAGAATTACCTGGCCCGCATCGGCAGTCTGCCCTTCTCCCGGAAGCGTGACTACATCAAGCGTATCTACTACCTCAGCGACTACGCCAAGGAGATCCGCCTGAATCCCGAGGTCAGCGACGTGCTGGCCCGCCAGTTCGACGAAGCCAACGACGCCGTCTATGACGTGGAGAAAAAATACGCCCGGAAGAAATGGATCCTGGGCTTTGTCCGGCAGTACCTGTGCAACGCCCTCTTCAGCGACGTGATCTTCATCACCTACCTGGTGTATCAGGCGGCTGTGGCGAAAAACCTGTCCTTCAGCACTGTGGCCATCCTATACGGATCCTTTGGCCGGATGAAGAACAGTATGCGTGTCTTTTCCCAGACCTATCCCTACGCGGCAGAGACCAGCCTCTACATTTCGAAGATCCGCAAGTTCCTGGGCTATGAACCGAAGATTGTTTCCGAGGAAGGACTGGAAGCATCCAAGGCACCCAAGGAGATCGACCTGGAGGATGTGTCCTTCGCTTACGGCAGCGGTACCGACATGCTGCTGAAGGACCTGAACCTGCACATCAAGCCCGGCGAGAAGATCGCTCTCGTGGGCTATAACGGCGCAGGCAAGACCACCCTCGTAAAGCTCCTGATGCGGCTCTACGATGTGAACGGCGGGCAGATCCTGGCGGATGGGAAAAACATCAAACGCTACGATGTGGATAGCTACCGCGACAGCATCGGTACCGTCTTCCAGGACTACATGATCTTTGGCGGCAATGTCAGAGAAAATGTGGCGCTGGATGCGGTGGACGACTCCGTGGATGAAGGCGTCCGCAGAGCTCTCACGGACAGCGGCCTCATGGGACGGATCGACCGTTTCCCGAAGAAGCTGGAGACGGAGCTGACCAACGAGTTTGCCAAGGACGGGGTGAATCTCTCCGGCGGCGAGAGCCAGAAACTGGCCATCGCCAGAGTCTTCTACAAGGACGCGGGACTCCTGATCCTGGATGAGCCCTCCAGCGCCCTGGATCCCATCGCCGAGTACCAGCTGAACCACACCATGCTCACTGCCACCGGTGACAAGACTGTCATTTTCATTTCCCACAGACTCTCCACCACCCGGAAGGCAGACCGCATCATCATGCTGGAGGACGGCCGCATCGCCGAGCAGGGCACCCACGATCAGCTCCTGGCCCTGGGCGGGAAGTACGCCAAAATGTGGAAGGTCCAGGCGGGGGCATATATCACTGTCTAGGGCGCGCGCCCGCACGGCTCCCGGGCGCAGATCCCCGGCGCACCGCCCGCCCTGGTTCCGCAGGAGCAGATCCCGTGTGTATCAAAAGATGGTCTGTCCCCCGGCAGGGGGTGTATAATCGAACTGAGCGTGCGCGCTCAAATCTTTCAGAATCGAGAGGAGAAGAGGATGTCCGGTTTGCTTGAAGTAGTAGGAAGTTCCATCAATTACCTGATCGGGCTTTGTGGCATTGCGATCCTGGTCTGGATGCTGCTGAACGCGTCCAAGCTGAGCAGTCACAGGAGCCTGGTGGAAGCTGCGCTCACCATGACGAACATGAAGACCATCTACAATACGCAGTTACACGCCTTCGAGAACGATACCCAAAAGGAGCAGGTGACACCCGACACCATGCGGGAGTACGAGAAGACCTTCAATGAGCTGAGTGTGACTCACGCCACCATCGCTTCTCTGATCCCGGTCTTCCCGCTGCTGGGCATCCTGGGAACTGTGGTGGGCCTCATGCAGCAATCCCAAGGACTCTCTGATGTGAATGTGGTGATCGCCGGTCTGGATACGGCACTGACCTCCACCTTTTTCGGCCTCATCGCATCCATCGTTCTGAAGCTGGTGGACACCTTCCTGCCTGCAAAAATGATCAGTGAAACGGAACTGATCTTTGAGAATTACGATAAGAAACTGAACACGGCCATCATGCTGGGCAATGTTTCGAGCAGCGAGGAAGAGAGCAAATAGGAGCACCCTATGAAAAGGAATAAAAGCAGAGATATCATCATCGATCTGACGTCTCTCCTGGATGTGGTGTTCATCGTCCTGATGGTGGTCAACCTGAAGTCCACCGCGCTGCAGCAGGTCGCGGAGGAAAAGCTGGCGGATGCCGGCAGCCGGATCGAAAGCGCGGAGACGGCGCAGCAGATCTATGAGATGCAGGCGGAGAATCTGGGGGTAGCACAGGATCTGGTCACCACCGTGGCCATCGTCTCCACCTACGACGAGGACCGTCCCTCGACGAGGCACATCGCCATCAACCTGGGGGGTGTGGACGCAGAGCCCATTGAGCTCAGCGGCAGCAATACCGGGGCGCAGTTCGAGGATCTGGAGCAGCGGTTGCAGACCTTTGTGGCGGAGCATCCGCAGATGATCATCGTCATGTCCCTGAATCAGGGGGATGAAGACATTTTGTACCGGGATGAAAAACAGATCATGTCGATTCTGGAAAAACTGGAAGCCTCCAGTGATTTTGTGAGGATCAACGGGTAAAACTATGATTGCTTTCCTTATCATGGCGCTGGGCGGATTGCTTGCCCTGTCCGGTTTGATCTTTCTCGTTTTGTTTGCGATCGAGCCGCTGTATCGGCGCTTTATGATCGTCATCAAGCGGAAGGATGACTACACCTACTACCTCCGTCCGGAGGGCGCCGCCTTTTTGAAAAAAACACGGAAAGAGTACCTGATCGGAGCAGCCGCGCTGCTGGTGGCAGGTTCCTTGCTCTTCCTCTTCGGGTACTATATGCGTCACGGCGCCCGGGGCGTGGGAGACCTCCTGCGCATTCAGGCGGAAGAGGAATACTCCGTCGGTGAGGAACCGGTGACTGGCAACCAGGCAGCAGGCATCAATGCCGCGGGGCATTACGTGGATCAGGCCGGGAATGAATACCGCTACTTTTTTCAGGTGCGGGGCAGCGAGATCTACTTTCGTGAGGACAGGCTGAACTCCTTCGATGAGGTTCAGAAATGTCTGGCAGACGTGAGCGAAACGAATCTCATCTATCTCGTGGACAATTACGCCTCCGCCAAAACCTTCAAAGAGTTGAGAGACTATCTGCACGAGCACGGCTATGAAACCGGGGAAGAGAATGAGTAATGGGACAAAGAAAAAGTTCATATTGCCGCTCCTGTGTCTCCTGGCGCTCTCCCTGATCGGAGCGAAAAAGGCGCCCATCACTCTGGAGCTGGGTTCCGGCACCCGCCTCATCGACCTGGACAAAGCCATCGAGCGGGCAGAGTGGGGCACCGGCGGCGAGGATGGAGAGGATCCCTCGGAGGGGCCTGCTGCTGAGGATGGAGAGGATCCCGATGCAGGGGGATCTCCTGTGGTAAAGCCCTACGAGATCCGCATCGAAGGAAAGCAGATCACCATGGGGACCGCGACGTATACGGCAGACCGGCTGTCGAACTACATCGATCATGACATGAAGTCCATGAACGCAGCGGGTGTGACCCTCATCGACAAATACGCGGACAGCAAGGTGTACAAGCAGGTCATGCAGCTTTTGGAGGACAAGGGGATCTCCTATTCGGAGAAGCAGGAATAATGTCCGGATCCGCCCGGCATGTAAAGGGTAGACAGTATGGAAAATCGTACGAAGAAAAAGAGAATATTTTCCTTTCTTCTGATCATGACCACGGGTTTTTTGTTCCTCACCGGGCTGAGCTTTGGGAAGAAGGTCGTGTCCCTGGATACGGAAAGCTATCCGGTCTATCAGCACCGGAAGGTGTTTACCGTCGTCAATGCGGCAAATCATGGCAGCAGGGAGGAGTGGAAGTCCTACGACGGAGCCTACGTCGCACTCTTCGGATATGCGCAGGATGTAAAGTATAAAAACAAGTCCTTTGATCTGTCCATTTCCGAGCTGGAGGACAGTACTTCCGTTTCCTGCAAGGCGAGTGACACAAATGTCGCAAATGAGATTGCAACCCTCACGGCAGGGAAACCGGTGGTCGCCTACGGAAAGCTGTCCGTAAATGATGTGACCAGGAAGGCTTCCCTGGCGCTGGACAGCTTCGAGATCCTGGACTCCGACAGTTTCGACGAAGATGCGGTTACCACGGGAAAGGGAAAGTATACCTATAAAACCGGCGATCTGCTGGAGCGGAGTCTCCATAACGGGAAGATCAAATACTATATCCCTCAGCGCTGGGAGCAGACAGAACACAATATTGAGACCGAGGAGCTGGGCAAGATCGAAGGGTACCAGTACCGTCTCAATGAACTGAACCGCGGGGCGGAATTTGCCCAGAGCCTCTTCGTTTGTTACTTTGACATAGAACGATTTGTGGCATTGAACGATCGCGGTGACATGGGCCTCATTGAGGAAGCCATCCTCCGGAATATCACCGGGAAGGAAAACCTGAAGGACTTCCCCGTTCGCAAGGTGGACACTTATTACGGTGCGGAATATAAATACTATCAGGACAGTTACGAGAAGATCTCTTCAAGCGATCTCTACCAAACGGAGTATGCTTTTCAGGAGATCGATTCCGGCGGCATCCTCATGTATCTCTACGTTTACAGCACGCCGAATGAGGATCAGGGCAGGATCAAAGAAGAGGCGCTGATGGTCATGCGCCTGCTGGAAGCGCAGTGATCTTTTTGCAGAGCCGGCTTTGCCGGGAGATTGCTTCGGGAGCGGAATATGGCAAAAAGCGAATATAAGACAAGGCCCAGAAATGCCATTATAAAGTATCTGCAGGACCACCCAGACACCAGGTTCACGGCAAGGGATATCCTGGAGGGGATCGGCGGCGCAGGAGCGGAAGCGGACAGATCCACCATCTACCGGAATCTGGAGCGGCTCTGCCAGGAGGGCGTCCTGGTAAAATATAAGGAAACGGATGTCAATGCCACCTGCTATCAGTACTCCGGGGAGCATGGCTCCTGCCACGATCACATGCACGGGCAATGCGCCGAATGCGGCAGGATCTTTCACCTGGAAAACGGGATCCTGGCAGATGCGGCAGAGAAAATGGAATCGGAATACGGCCTGGCGATCGACTACGGGAAAACCGTGATCATCGGTCTGTGCCGGGACTGCAGGAAAAAGGCGGAGAAGAAAATACGGAAGAGATCAGGCAGCACCTCGTGACGGGGTGCTGTTTTTTGCTGTTCCACACACGATAAATATTTGCAACAATGTTGCAAATCTATTGACATCCAGGGAACTGCGTCATAAAATGCAAAATGCAACTGTGTCGCAATTATATCGGCAGGAAACAAGAGGAGCGGAGGAAATAGCATGTCCAAGAAAGAAGTACCTATCGTTGTCATCACCGGATATCTGGGATCCGGAAAAACCACCCTGATGCAGAATATCCTGAAGCAGGAAAAGCGTAAGATCGCATTGATCGTCAATGACATGGGGAGCATCAATATCGACGCTTCCATTCTGAACAAAACGGGGAACCGGGTCGCACAGGTCGAAATGGTGGAAATGCAGAACGGATGTATCTGCTGCACGCTGCGGGATGAATTTATGGCGGAGATCGAGCGGCTCTCCGCAGACAGATCCATTGAGGCGATTTTTGTGGAAGCCTCCGGGATCAGCGAACCTTCCTCCATAGCGGGGGCGTTTCTGAACTATGAGGAAATGGCGGAGGATACCAGAGTCTATCTGAAGTCTGTGGTCTCCGTTGTGGATGTAGACAGGATCTACCGGGAGTTTCTCCATGATCTCATGACGGAGGAGGAACGGGAGGACGGCGATGTCATCAACCTGATCATGGATCAGATCGAGTTTTGCAATCTGATGATCCTGAACAAGACGGACCTCCTGACGGATGCCCAGCTGGAGGAGGTGAAGTCGGGGCTTCGGAATCTCCAGCAGGAAGCGGAAATGATCCCCTGCGTCAACGGAGAGGTGGATCTGGATGTGCTGCTGAACCGGGGGGATTTTGATTTCGATGAGGTGGAAGCCTATAGCGCTGTTCAGCGGGCGCTCAACAACTGCGAGCACGAGGATGAGAAAGCCTGTGTGGATGAGTATGGCATCTCCTCTTTTGTATTTGAGGAAAAAAAGCCCTTTAACAGACAGGCCTTTGAGGGCCTGGTGGAAAACTACCCGGAGGCGCTGATCCGAACCAAGGGATATATCTGGTTTTCCGACGACTGGGACCATATCCAGCTCTTTGAGCAGGCAGGAAGAAATGCAACTGTGACAGAGCTGTCGGAATGGATCTCCGCCTGGCCGGAGAAAGAGCTGGAAGCGGTGGTGAATGATTTCCCGGACATCAAGGATGACTGGGATGATACCTACGGGGACAGATGTAATCAGGTGGTATTCATCGGGAAAGGATATGAAAAATCCGATATCGTAAAGATGCTGTATGACTGTATCGAGTGAGACTATGGGGACTGTATTTTTTGTGAACGGCTTTCTGGAAGCCGGCAAGACGACCTTTATCAAAGATCTGCTCCACCGTCCTTCTTTTCGGATCCGGGGGAAAACATTGCTTCTGGTCTGTGAGGAGGGAGAGGCGGAATACGATGCATCGGAACTGGAGGAGGCAGGAACGGTTCTGGAAATCATAACGGAGGAAGAGGATTTCAATGAGGAGATCCTGGCCTCCCTGGAGAAAAAGCACAGGCCGGACCGGGTGATCGTGGAGTACAACGGGATGTGGGACAGGGCAAACCTGATCTTCCCGTCCTTTTGGGATGACCTGATGGAGATCGCCGTATTTGACGCAACCACCTTTCAGCTCTATGCGGAAAATCTCCGCTCCCTGCTGGCGGAGCAGGTGCGCAGAGCGGAACTCATCCTCTTTCACAAGGCGGATGAGATGCGGGAGCATTTGGCGGTCTACGCCAGAAACATCAAAGCCATCAACGGCAGTGCCGCCATCGTATTCCGGGGGAGAGACGGGGATATTACGCCGGATCCGGAAGAGCTGCTTCCCTATGATCTGAGGGAGGATGAGCTGGTGCTGGACGATATCGGTTTTGTGGCGCTGTCGATGGATGCCCATGAGCGGTGTGAGCTGTATGAAGGAAAGCAGGTGAAGTTCATCGCCCCCGCCTACCGGCTGAAGGATGAGGATCTGCAGTTTGTGGCCGGACGAAGGATCCTGACCTGCTGCGAAGCAGATCTGGCATTTGCCGGGATCCTCTGCGGCTATCCGAAAGCCCGGGAGCTGCAGGATAAGGAATGGGTGGAGGTGGCAGGCACCCTGAAAGTGATCTACGATGAAGAGATGGAGCGCCGGATCCCCGTGTGCCGTGTCAAGGAACTGAAACGCGGAATACCTGCGGGAGAAGAGATCATCTCCCTGCTCTGAGGTCCCTGCTCTGAAGGGTCCCTGCTCTGAATCCCGTTCCGGAAGGTTGCCCCTGACAGTCGGAATAATACATAAAAATAGTTGAATATGTATATATCAAAATATCCCTGCCCGATTTACAATACGATCATAACAGGAAACAACCTGTCGGATCAGCACAGAGCAGGAGGATTGAGATATGAAGGAAGTAAAGCTCGGCATCATCGGTATCGGCGGCATGGGCAGCAATCATGCCATGAGCATCGTAAAGGGAGAGGTGCCCCATCTGCGTCTTACGGCAGTGGCGGACATCCGGCCGGAGCGGCTCTCATGGGCGGAGGAGCACCTCCCTGCGGAGGTAAAGCGCTACGGGGACGGACATGATCTCATCGACGCCGGGGAGTGTGACGCAGTGCTTATCGCAACACCCCACTATCTGCATCCGGAGTATGTGATCTACGCCCTGCAGCATGACACCCATGTCATCAGTGAGAAGCCCGCGGGGGTCTACACGAAACAGGTGAGAGAAATGAACGAGGTGGCGGCCCGGAGCGACAAGACCTTTGCCATCATGTTCAATCAGCGCACCAACTGTGTCTACCGGAAGCTCCACGAGATGATCGGAAGCGGCGAGCTGGGCGCCATGAAACGGGTGAACTGGATCATCACCGACTGGTATCGCACCCAGAGTTATTACGATGCGGCAGGCTGGAAAGCCACCTGGGCAGGTGAGGGCGGCGGCGTGCTCCTGAACCAGTGCCCGCATCAGCTGGATCTCCTGCAGTGGCTCTGCGGTATGCCTGTGAAAGTCCGGGCCTTTTGCCACGAGGCAAAGTGGCACGATATTGAGGTGGAGGACGATGTGACCGCCTATCTGGAGTTTGGAAACGGTGCCACCGGTGTCTTCGTCACCACCACCGGAGATGCGCCCGGCACCAATCGCCTGGAGCTCACCTTTGAGATGGGGAAGATCGTCTGTGAGAACGGTAAGCTGTTCTTTGACAAATTAAAAGTAAACGAACGGGAATTCTGCAGAACGGAGCAGAACGGCTTTGCCAAGCCGGAGATGGAGCACCTGGAGATCGAGACCGACGGCCGAAACGAACAGCATGTCGGCGTGCTGAAGGCCTTCACGGAGCACATCTTAAACGGTGCGCCCCTGGTGGCGGGAGGCGAAGAGGGGATTAACGGACTCATGCTTTCCAATGCGATGTATCTCTCCTCCTGGCTGGACCGCACCGTAGAGCTCCCCTTCGATGAGGAACTGTTCCTGCAGGAACTGGATAAGCGCAGAGCGTCATCGAAGGCAAAAGATGACAAGGGTATCGTTTTTGACACGAAGGGAACCTATTGATCGCTACAGGGAAAGGACAACTGCCATGGAAAACTATGAATTGATCACGGGATTTGCGGATGAGATCGATCAGAGACTGGACGCCCAGATCGAGGGCTGTAATAAGCTGGGCGTGCGCTACATCGAGATGCGCGGCGTGGACGGTAACAATCTGATCTTCCACGATGATGCGAAAGTAAAGGAGATCAAACAGCGTCTGGAGGACGCCGGGATCCGGCTCTCATCCCTGGGCTCGCCCCTGGGAAAGATCGGCATCGAGGATCCCTTCGCACCCCATTTCGAGGACTTTAAGAGAGCCGTTGAGATCGCACATAGGATGGAGACGGAAAACATCCGGATGTTCAGCTTCTACCTGCCGAAGGAGGAAGAGGTGAAGGAGGAGCGCAGCGCTGCCATCCGCGATGAGGTCTTCGAACGTCTGGGCCGCTTTGCGGACTATGCGAAGGCAAACGGTGTGGTGCTGCTTCACGAGAATGAGAAGGGGATCTACGGGGACAGAGCGAAGGAATGCCGGGAGATCATGGACGCCTTCTACGGCGACCATTTCAAGGCGGTATTTGATTTTGCAAATTTCGTCCAGGTGGGTCAGGATACGCTGGAAGCCTACGATCTGCTGAAGGACTTCGTCGCTTACATCCATGTGAAGGATGCCCTTAAGGGCAGCGGCAAGGTGGTGCCTGCCGGCTTCGGCGACGGCAATGTAAAGGAGATCCTGTCCCGGCTCTTTGCATCCGGATTCAAGGGATTCCTTTCCCTGGAGCCCCATCTGTCCGAGTTCGACGGGTTGGGCGGACTCCAGCGGGAGGGCCATCGGATTCCCACTTATGAGGAGGGCAGAAAGCTGACGGGCTTCGAGGCATTTTCCCTGGCCCACGCTTCCCTCCTGGATCTGCTGCGGGAGATCGGCTGATCTTTCCCTTCGGAGAATGACAAATCCCGCAAAGAAGCGTACAATGGAGATGGATGGACAGTTTCCTGAGAATGTCCATCTGTGCAGGAAAAATCGGGGGCGGGACTTTCACCGTTCCCGGCGTGCGCTTCTTATGGGGGAAAAGATATGCACAAAAACGGATGTGTTCCGGTCGGTGACACCGACATGTACTACGTCGCTTTCGGCAAGGGGAAGAAGAATCTCGTGGTTCTGCCCGGACTGTCCGACGGTCTTGCTACCGTCAAAGGGAAGGCGCTGCTTTTGTCGGCGCCCTACAAGCATTATCTGAAGGATTACACTGTCTACATGTTCAGCCGCAAGAACGGCATGCAGGAGGGGTACTCCATGGAGGACATGGCGGAGGACCAGATCCTGGCCATGAAAAACCTGGGGATCAAAAAGGCCTGCGTCCTGGGGGTCTCCCAGGGCGGCATGGTGGCACAGTGCATGGCCATCCGGCATCCGGAAGCGGTGGAGAAGCTGATCCTGGCCGTCACCGCGCCCAATGCCAACGAAGTGGTGCAGGAGGCAGTCTCCGGCTGGATGGAAATGGCGAATAAAGGGGAGCAGGTCCCCCTGATGGTGGACACTGCGGAGAAGATGTATTCGGAGCGGTATCTGAAAAAGAACGGGAGATTGTTCCCGCTGATCGCCCTGTTTACAAAGCCCAAAAACTATAAGCGGTTCCTCATCAATGCCACGGCCATTCTTGGATTTGATGTGAGGGAGGAACTGGATCGCATCACCTGTCCCACCTACATTATCGCAGGCAGCGATGATAAAACGGTGGGAAACGATGCCTCCCACATCCTGAACGAAGCCATCGAGGGGAGCCGTCTCTACATCTATTCCGGCCTGGGGCACGGTCTCTTTGAAGAGGCGAAGGACTTCTACGACAAGGTCCTGGATTTCTGTAATGCGTGACTTGCGGCAAACTGCATATCCTCCGGATCCGAGCGGGTCCGGTACAAAAAAATCCCCCGCCGGACGGCGGGGGATTTTCTATGCTCAAATCTGCAATTCTTACACGTTGAATCTGTCCGTGGTCTCCTGCAGGCTGGAGATGCTGCCCAGCACTTCCGCCGCTTCCGCGGAGACATTCTCGCTGGACTCGGTGATGCTCTGCATATTGCCGGAGATGTCGTGTACCGCTTCCGTCAGCTCCTGCTGTGCGGAACCGATCCGCTCCAGCACTCTGCCGATCTCCGCGATGGAATCGCTGACCTCCTCGGAACCGGTGCCCAGACCGTTGCTGATCTCGCTGTAGTAATTTGCATCCTCCATGTAGTTGTTGGCCAGGGTCTCCAGATTGTCGTAGTCCTTCAGTACCTTGTCCGTCAGGAAGCGGATGATCTGCTCGCTGACCTTGGAGAGGCGTTCTACGTTGACGGTCACTTCGCTGGTCAGGGCGTTGACCTTGTCGATCTCCTGGCTGGTGGTGGTACTGAGGCTGTTGATCTCCCCTGCCACCACGGCGAAGCCTCTGCCGGCTTCTCCTGCTCTGGCTGCCTCGATGGATGCGTTCAGTGCCAGCAGGTTCGTCTGGCTCGCGATGCTCTGGATGGCGCCTGCCACGTCCACGATCTGGTTGATGACCTGGATCCCCTTCAGTGCTTCCTCCAGATCTGCCTTGGACTGGTTGGTCATATCCACCGCATTTTTCTTGTTGGTGAGGATCTCGGGGACCATGCCCTTCACGCGGTTGATGATCTCGTCCGTTCTCTCGTTCATTTCCTTCGTGTCGTTTGCGAAGGACTCGGCGGCTGCGCTGACCTCGGTGCAGATCCGCTCGATGTTTTCGATGCTGCCGGTCTGGCTCTCGATACCGTCGGTGGTGCGGCTCATGGCGGTATTGATCTCGGAAATGCTGTCGCCGATATCGTTGATCTTATCCGACGCGGATGTCATCTTGTCCTTGATGAGCTGGGACTCTTCCTTGGTCTTGTGGATGGTATCGATGACACGGCTCTCCAGCTCCGTCAGCAGATAACGGATCTCTTCCACTTCGGAGTCGGACTTTTTCACATTGTTCTCGCCGATGACCTTCGTCTTGATGAAGGACTTCATGTCCTCCATGGGTGCCAGGACCTTGCTGATGAGGCCGGCCATGATAAAGATGACGGCCGCGATGGCGATGACGGTGATGAGCACGCCGGTGGCGATGAGGCGGTAGGTGGTGCCCATCACGTTACCGGTGGGAAGTGCCAGTCCCAGGGACCAGCCGCAGCCTTCGATGACGGAGGTTGCCATGTAGTTTTGTTCGCCGTCATAATCCGCTACCTTCAGGATCTTGCTGCCGGGATCGCTTACGATGGACGCGATGGCAGGCATGACGCCCGATACGGCAGTTGCCTCATCCTCGCCGGGCAGGTATGCGGCGTTCTCATGCATGATGTAGTTGCCGGAAGCGTCGATGAGGAAGCCGTACTCCCCCGCTTCATAGGGGATGCTGTTCATGACGTCCGAGATATAATCCAGGGTAAAATCCGCACCCAGCACACCTACCAGGGCGCCGTCCCGGTAAACGGGAGTGGCGATGGTGATGCACATACCACCGATGAGTACGTCCATGTAGGGATCGGTGACAATGGTGGTGCCGGCTGCCTTCGCTGCCTTGTACCAGCCTCTGGCAGTGGGGTCATAGCCATCGGGGACCGTAGCGTTGGGATCCATCTGGATGTGCTGCTTGTCCTCCATGCCGTAGTAGAGATTTAAGAATTCGGGATGTCCCTGGGCCTCCGTGGTGACTATGCTCTGGATGTGAGGCCTGTCATAGGATCCTTCCGGAAGTGCAGCAAAAGCGGCGGCACCTGCGGCATTCATTCCCTTCTCCATCTCGATCCAGCTGTTGATGGAGTTGGCATACTTGTCTGCGTTGATCTGGAGCTCTGCCGACAGCTCATTGGTGAGTTTTCTGCCGGATTCTCCCACGATGATCGCCGTGGACGCCAGCATCAAGGCAACCACGATCAGGATCACCGCAAACGTCAGTCTGCCTTTGATCGTCTTTCTCATGATTTTTCCCTCTCTTATTTATGCTGAAAACAGCACTTTATATTGAATTATTATGACAAAATTGCGCAAAAATTCAAGAGTTTTGTGGCAATTTTGCATATTTATAGAGCGCCACCGTCCGGGCGCCGGAAAGGATCTCTGGATCGGTCTCGTGGGTAGTAAAGAGAAGGGCTCTGCCCTGTAAATGGGCCAGGATCCACTCTGCGGTGGTCAGCCGCGTTGCTTCATCCAGTCCCGCGAAGGGCTCGTCCAGGATCACGATGTCGGAAGGGCTCAGCAGCGCCATGGCTATACAGAGCCTGCGCTTCTCGCCGCCGCTCAGGGAGGATGCGGGCAGCAGGAAGGTCCGTTCCGGCAGGAGCCCTGCCAGCTCTGCCTGCAGATCTCCTTCACATCCTGCAAAGAGGAGGTTGCGGAAGACATTTCCCCGCTCGATGAGTCGGTTTTCCTGGAATACCATGCTGATGCGTCCCGCATCCACATGTCCCTCGTCGGGGCCATCGAGGCCTGCCAGAACCCGCAGGAGCGTGGTCTTGCCTGACCCGGAGGGCGCTTTCAGGCAGTAGAGTCTGCCACTTTCCATAGTGACATCTGTGTCAACAAATATTTTTCCGTCATAGGATTTCCGGATCCCCTGTGCGTTCAGCACCGGTTTCTCTTCGTATGCTGCGGCAGTGCCTGCGCCTTCCTGCGCTTTGCGTTCATGCAGATCTTGTTCCCGGCTGCTTCTGCCTTGCGTATTCTCCTTCGAGACTGCGGCAGACTCCACAATGGCAGCGGGCTTTTGCGCCAGCAGCTTCATTCCCTTCAGGATCACCCGCTCCGTCAGGGCGCTCAGTGCGAGGACCACGATGATCCAGGCAAAGACCCCCGCCGTGTTCAGGTAGATCTTGTCCCGGTAGAGCTGCTCGCCGATGGAGCGCTCCGGCAGGCCGATGACCTCCGCTGCGATCCCCGACTTAAAGCAGATCCCCAGGGAGACGGAGACCGCCGAATGGAGATAGGGCAGGTAGGCGGGCCGGTAGATCCAGAAGAACCGTTCCTTCAGAGGGATCCGGTATACTTTTGCCAGCTCCGGAAGCCCCGGATCGATGCTGCCAAGGCCGGTGCGCATATTGGAATAGATGTTGGGAAATACCACCATCATGCTGATGCACAGCACCAGATACCGCGGTCCCCACCAGATCAGCAGGATCACCACCACGGCAGCGATGGGAACGGATTTCAGAAAAGTGATGAAAGGGGAGAGGAAGTCTCCGAGCCATGTCAGCTTATGGGCGGCAAAGGCGCTGAGATACCCTAGGAAAAAGGAGAACAAAAAGCCATAGAGAATCCGGATGAGGGATCCGATGACAGACTCCCGGAACGCGGCAGTGGGGAGCTTCTCGAAGAGCGCTGCCGCAACTTCCGCGGGGGAAGCAAAGTAGATGGGATTTTTCACACACAAAGCGGTAACCTGCCAAAGGCCCAGCCAGATCAGCAGGATTACCGCTTTTTTCACGATCTGTTTTTTCTTCATTTCACATCTGCGTAGAAATCATCGGCAGGAAGGCTCCCGCCCACGGATTTCGGATCCTGATCGTAGAGTGCCTGAAGATAGCCGGAGAGGGCGCTCTTCATCTCGGAGCCGGAGATGCATACGATGTTGCAGTAAGGGATGGCTTTCTTGGCCACGGGGGCCTTCTCGATGATGCCGGCCTCCGCCACATACTCGGATGCGGTCTCCGTATCGCTGTTCACGAATTCCGCGGATGCGGCGTGATCCTTCAGAAAGGCGGCTACAGCTGTGGGGTGCTCCTTCAGGAAGTCGCTGCGTACGACGGTAACACCGGTCACGAGCTGGGATCCGTTGTTCAGTGCGTTCCACTCGGCTGTCATATCCAGCACGATGGAAAGGGCGTCGTTCTGCGCCATGGCAGCAGTGACAAAAGGCTGGGGCAGGAGACCTACCGCGCCGGGATCCTGGGCCAGGACCGCTGCCACTTCCGCTGCTTCGGATTTGAACTCGATGTCTACCCGGTCAGAGAGTCCGTACTGATCCAGCAGATACCGCAGTACGTACTCCGGGGTGGTGCCTGCGCCGGTGGTATAGACCGTGCGTCCTGCCAGATCGGAGATGAGCTTGATGGAGCTGTCCCCGCTGACCATGTACAGCACGCCCAGCGTGTTGATGTCGATGACGGAGACGCCGCCGCTTGTTTTGTTATAGAGCACCGATGCCACATTGGCAGGAACCAGGGCGATGTCCAGATCCCCGGCGACCACGGAAGCCAGGAGCACATCTGCCTGGGTCTCCATGGTGAATTGATAGCGGCTGCCCTCCGCATTGTGGATCATCTGAATGATGCCGATGGACGTGGGCCCTTTCAGAGAACCGACACGGATGTCGGTATTGTCCGCAGGTGCGCTGCCGCACCCTGCAAGCAGCATCAGCGCCGCCAGTAACGCAATGACTTTGGTAATTCTTTTCTTCATTTTTGCCCTTCCGGGGGATCGATCTCCCGGGATCCGGCCTCCTTTCGATACATTTAGGATTCCAGCACCTGTTTCAGTGCATTTTCCACATTTTCGGTGAGCGCTTCCATGGTTCCGATGGATTCTCCGGTCTTCTCGGAGGAGGTCACCAGATCCTGTGCGGCCTTGTTGACGCTTTCCACGATCTCGGAGAGCTTCTCGGCTTCTATGATAAGCTTGCCGATGGTGTCCTTGATGTCGTTGTTGTTCTTGTTGCTGTCGTCGGCGGTACTCTTGGAGTTCTCCGCCAGGGTCTTGATCTCGTCAGCCACCACGGCAAATCCTCTGCCGGCCTCGCCCGCTCTGGCTGCCTCGATGGAAGCGTTCAGTGCCAGCAGGTTCGTCTGTTCGGAAATGGCGATGACGTCTGCATTGTTGGCGCCCAGCTTCTCCAGGTATTTTTCGATGACATCGATGACGTCCTTCAGGTTCTTGACGAACTCATCCACATCCGACATGGACGCGGAGATATTGTCGGTCTGCTTCGCGTTTTCGTCGCTGACCTTTTTGATCTGAGTGATGGAATCCAGAAGCTTTTCGAAGCTTTCGTTGATCTCTACGGAAACGGAGGCCTTTGTCCGGTTCATTTCCTCCTGTACGGAGCTGACCTCATCCGCCAGAGCCATAGCCTTGTCCTTCTCTTCGTATGCTCTGTCCTTGATGTAGTGCACGCAGTTCCGGCGATGGCTGAATCCGTTGTGGATGGCGATGGCCATCTCGCGGCAGCTCTCGTATCCGCAGCATCCGCAGTCGATGCTGCGTTTCTCGGGATCTGTTTTGTGCATCTTCTTGAAGATGGCGTCGATCTCTGCCTCCGTGGGCATCTTGTAGGCGCAATCCTTGCTGCGGTCCGTGTAATGGCGGATGAAATCCTCCAGCCGCAGGTTTGCGAACTGTTTGTTCAGCGCAGCCAGACGCTTCTCGGGGGTGAGATTTCTGCCCCATGCGGATTTCTTCGACGCGTTTTTGCTGTCGATCTTGATCTTCTGGATGGCCATGAACACATCCTCGTTCATGGTCTTGCGGTTGTCCACGCCGGTGCCGTAGAGGCATCCGCCGGAACAGTTCAGGGCGTCGATGAAGAGGTAATTGGTCTTCCCACCCTTGATGCGGTCCTTGTTCCGCTGGAGGTACTCGTACATATGCCTCTCGCCCTCCATCTGGCGGACCAGGGCGTCCTCACCCAGGAGCCAGTACACATTTTCCTTCAGACCGCCGGGCATGGGATAGATGGAACCCAGGCCGTACTCGATCTCATCCTTGAAAGGCGTAGCGCCGCTGACGGGATTGGCCCGCAGGTAGGCTGCCAGCTTGGAGAAAGTCAGGTTGTAGGAGATATAGCCGCCGCAGTTGGGATCGTCGATCTCGTTTTTCTTCGCGATGCAGGGGCTGATGAAGGCCAGCTTGTCGCTGATGCCCATGTATTTCTTCATATAGACAGCGGTGCACATCATGGGGCTGTGGACCGGCATCAGCTTCGGCAGGACCTCGGGCAGGTAGCGCTCGATATAGCCCACCACTGCAGGGCAGGGTTGGGAAATGCCGCCGTAGAAATTGTGCTCGGTGATGTACTTGATATAGCCCCAGGTGGTGATGTCCGCGCCGAAGGAGACGCTGACAAAGCGGTTCACGCCCAGCTTCTTCAGCATGCCCAGGAATTTCTCATACTCGTTGGGATAGTTTGCCAGAAATGCGGGTGCGATCAGGACGGAGATCTTCGTTCCCTTTTTCAGATCGGCGAAGAAACGATCCACGTCGTCATCGTACTCCCTGGCACCGTGCTCGCAGGCATCGATGCACGCGCCGCAGGCGATACACTTCTTCGGATCCACCTCGATGACATTGCCGCGCTCTTTTTCTACGGCAATGTTAGCACCCATGCAGCTGCAGGAGCGGATACAGCGGTTACATCCGATACATTTCTCGTTGGTATGAACTAGACTCATAGTGATCCCCCATTTCTGTTTCAGAATACTAAATGGATAAAGGGTTGAAAAAGACAACGTGCATCTAATATTATGCGCGTTTTTTGGCTAAAAATACAATGAAAAATTTATAAATAGTCAAACAATTTGATAAAAACGGCAGTAAGTTTGTGAAGACTTTCATACGGGGGTGCCGGATCGGTTTCCTTCATTGCGAAAACCTGCAGAAAATGGTATTTTTTGTATGGTTGGACGATATCCGGCCTGAGGATAGCTATGTGTGGAAGAGACGGGATTTGAATTATGCGTGAAAAAAACACAGTGATCTTTGATATGGACGGCACTGTCCTGAACACTCTGGAGGATCTGACGGATGCCGTAAACTACGTGCTGGAGCGCTTTGGCATGCCCCTGCGGACCCTGGAAGAGTACCGCAGATTTTTCGGCAGCGGCATCCGCGTCGCCATTACCTGCGCCGTGCCGGAAGGGACGCCGGAGAGCACCATCGATGCCATGCTCCCCGTCTTTCGGGAGTACTATACCGCCCACTGCCTGGACAAGACCGGCCCCTACGACGGCATCCTGCCCCTGATGAAGACGCTGAAGGAGCGGGGGTATCGCTGCGCCATTGTCTCCAACAAGATCGACCCTGCCGTGAAGGAATTAAACGAGCGCTTTTTCGCAGAGTACGTGGATGTGGCCATCGGCGAGCGCCCCGGCGTAGCGCGCAAGCCCGCTCCGGATATGGTACGGATCGCCATGGAGGAGCTGGGGGCCGCCCCGGAGGAGTCCGTTTATGTCGGAGATTCCGAGGTGGATCTGCAGACGGCGGAGAATGCCGGGCTCCCCTGCATCGTTGCTCTCTGGGGATTCCGGGACCGGGACTTTCTGGAGGCGCAGGGCGCTACGGTATTTGCGGAGCAGCCCGCGGATGTGGCGAATATCCTCGCCGGGGGGATTTGAGTGCGGGCCTTGTGCCCGCTTTTTCTTTGCTTTGTACCTTTTCCTCTACCGGAAGGATTCTTAGCTTAATTATCGATCATCAGCTTCATAGCTGCTTCCTCGGCGAAATTGAACTTCCGCACCCGCTGCAGCGCGTTCCGCTTCCGATACCTCCCCACATCGTAGCTGTTGTTCTCCCGGAAATCTGCCCAGTACCGTCCATCCTCCAGGATCACCTCCGTCGCATCCGCATACACCTCATAGGCCAGATCCACCGGCGGCACTTCCAGCTGCAGGTCATAGGCTGCGATCCACCGGTCCGGAACGGAGAAGGCAAAGGCCAGATACCACACGGAAACAAATACGGTGATGATCCGGAAGAAGGGGATCCCCTGCCGGTAGATTCCCACCGTCAGCAGTGTGGTCCATACCACCAGCACCACCAGGAGCCACAGCACGTACACTCGCAGGTGACTGAGTCCGTAGACACCCACATACAGGAACATCCGCAGTGCGGAGGAGGCGATCATCACGTAAGTGCAGAGGCTGATGATGGTCAGGATCACCTTCAGAGCGATGTTCTCCCCGAAGTGCTTCTTACAAAATGACACCAGCATCAGATTCAGGATCGTTACCGCCAGCAGCTGGTAGAATCCCTCGTGTGCATACTCTGCGTAGGTATATCCGCCGGGGAGCTCCATCCGCCCCACCAGGTATACGAACTGGATCCCACTGAAGATCAGGTAGATCACGGCGATGATGCTGTTAAAGGTAATGGCGATGACGGCATCGAAGCGCTTTCCTTCCTTCGGCGCACGGAAGGATTCCTTCCCCAGTGCCCCTGCCCAACAGTAAAAGGCAAGGAAGCTTACGCACAGCTTGAAGGGCACGCCGAAGTAGTCCGCCCCCAGCTCCGGCAGCTCGATGCAGTCCAGGATTCGCTGCACCAGATCCCCGAAGATCATATCCGCAGAGCTTAAGAGCGCCAGGATCACTACGATCAGCGGGATGGCGATGAGGAGCCCGATGAGGATGCTCCGTGCCCGCTTTTTCCCGGGGCTCATCTCCCCTGCGGTGGAGCGGCGTGTGACAGAGATGTCATGAAATGGAAGCTCCAGGTGCTTTAAGGGGACCAGGAGCATCTGCACCATGTAAGCCAGTTGCTCTGTCACCTCCTGCCCCTCTCTGTCCGCGTAGACCTTCAGCAGCAGGCAGGTCCAGATCAGCAGGATCCCCAGTCCGCTCCCCCAGGAGATGTCCGGGGAGATGATCACGCATTTGGTGATGGACAGCAGCATCAGCACCACGCAGTAGAAGAGCTTGATATCCGGCTTCCCGGCGGCGCTGCGGATCAGGCTCCGGCCTGCTTCCTTGCAGTCCCGGGCCAGCAGCCCCAGGGAGATCCCCATAAAGACGGGGTACATGGCGGACGTCCGGTTCCGGTACAGGAGGAGCACGGCGGATATGGCGAAGATCAGAGCCTTCGGCAGGACCCGCCTGCAGCGTGCCACCATTTCCCCGGTATCTACGTGGGACTTTTGCACGGCCTGGGCCGGCGCTGCGTTTGCATTGATCCCGGCCGCAGCGCTGCCTGCGTTGGTCCTGGTCTCAGCCGCATTTTGGATCGCGGCTTCGTTCGTATCGTTCTTCACATTGGCAGAATCCATGGATTCACCCTCCACTCATCAATCGCTTCCCAACGGAAAGCTTTTTCGAAAGCATCGTGCGCGGTATTTCGCACATTTCCCCGCTTTCAAGCCACACTATACCCCACCGGCTTATAAATGTCAACAAAAATTTATCGCATCACGATAAATACCGTCTGCCGGTCTCTGATCATTTCTTCCCACATTCCCCGCCGATTGTGATAGAATACTCCCTGAATGATCTCATATCAGAAAAGGAGGAAGATCCTATGTTTTTGCTGGCCGTACTTCCGGGGATACTGCTTTTTGCCATCGTATGGAAATTCGATAAGGTCGAAAAGGAGCCCCCGATGCTCCTGCTGAAGCTCTTTGCCTTCGGCGTGCTTTCCATTCTTGCGGCGATCCTTCTCAGGACCCTTTTGATCAAATTGCTCACGCCCGTTTTCTACGGTGACACCTCGCTCCTTTTTGTTTTTACGGATGCCTTTCTCGTGACCGCGCTGATCGAAGTGGGCGCAAAATATCTCGTGCTGCGGCTGGCCGCCTGGAAGGACCGGGCGTTCAACTACACCTTTGATGCCATCGTCTATGCGGTCACCGTTTCCGTCGGATTCGTCACCGGAGAAAACATCGTCTACCTGATCAAATACGGATCGGACCTGGAGCCCGTAAGACTCCTGCTTCCCCTCATTTCCCAGATCATCCTGGCAGTCTACATGGGCTACTTTTTCGGACTGGCCAAGCTGGATGAGGGACGTGGGAATGCGAAGGGAAAACGGCTGCACCTGATCGAAGCCTTCTGCGTTCCCTTCGCCATGCAGGGACTGTATGAATTCTGCCTCGGCGGCAGGAGGACCTCCCTGTACATTCTCTTTGCGGTCTACGTGCTGCTGATCACCGGTACCTCGATCTACTTCTTCCTCCGGCTGTCCAAAGGGGACAGCGCCATTCCGGGAGGAGACGGCCCGGAAAGCGCAGAAAAGGCTGACACCGCTTCAGCCTCCGAAGACTGGTAAGGGGGGAGACAAGAGATGAAAGTAAAATGCGATTATTGCAATTCACTGATCGACGAAAGGGAAAAGGTCTGTCCCAACTGCGGGGCCACCATGCCTACCGCAAACCGCACCGCAGCCGATCAGCCCAGGACCGTTATAGAACTCATGGAGTGGTACACTGCGCGCAACCTGCCCCCTGAAAATGTCACCAGATTTTTCATCGGAAAGGACGTGAAGGAACCCAGAGCCTTCGGTATCTATAAAGATGAGCACGGAGATTTTGTCGTCTACAAGAATAAGGCCGACGGCACGAGAGCGGTCCGCTATCAGGGCGCCGATGAAGAGTATGCGGTAAATGAGATCTACCAGAAGCTGAAAGCGGAGATCGCCAAGCAGAAGAGTAACAACGCGGGATCCGCAACCCGCGCTCCGAAGCCGGAGGCAGCATCCACATCCTCCTGCATGGAAAGTTTTCTCAGCCTTATCCTGATGTTCTGCTTCAGCAAGGTCGGACTCGTGGTGCTCTGCCTCATCATCAGTTTTATCATCGCGGCAAAGGATCATACGCCGTCCCAGGGCTATTACCGTTACCAGGGCAATGATTATTACTATCAGAACCATTCCTGGTATTCCTATGACAGCCTCCTGGATTCCTGGGATTATCTCAGTGACAGCGATTTTCTAGACGATCTGATCACCGATGAGACGAGCTCCGACTATGAGATCTACGATCATTCCGGAACCGATTTCGAGGACACGGACTGGTATTCCGACGGAAGTGACAGTTACAGCTACACCTGGGATTCCGATTCCTCCTGGGATTCGGACAGCTCCTGGGACTGGGACTCCGACAGCTCCTGGGACTCCTGGGATTCGAGCAGTTCCTGGGATTCCGACTGGTAATGGCGAAAGAAAGCAAAACAAAAAGGGGGCGCCCCTCACTGTCAGGTGAGGGACGCCCCCTTTAGCGTCTGTTCGTTTTTTCCTCCGAAGAGGTATCCTTATCCTTCGATCAGGATCTGCTTCTTCTCAGGCAGCTTTGCCGTATCCTTCTTCGGGATCTGCAGGCTCAGGACACCGTGGTGGAAGGTCGCCTTGATGTCCTCCTCCGAGATCTCCCTGCCGACGTAATAGCTGCGCTGCATGGATCCGGAGTAACGCTCCTGACGGATGAGCTTGCCCTTCTCTTTTTCTTCCTGATCCAGCCCCTTCGTGGCGCTGATCATCAGATACCCGTCATTCAGCTCCAGGCCGATCTCTTCCTTCTTGAAGCCGGGCAGGTCGATGTCCACCTCGTAATGGTCCTTGTGCTCATGCACATCCGTCTTCATCAGGCGGTCCGCATGACGCCCGTAGAGCTTCCTCTCCGCACGGTCCAGATCACCGAAATCAGGGAAATTAAACCAGTCATCGAACAGATTCTCATCAAAAATACTAGGTCTCAACATAATGCTACCTCCTTTACTCAGACACATTATCGTTACTGAGCGGGGGAAGGAGGGATTGGATCATCGGGGGATCCTTCCGCTGATCTTCTCTGTTCCTCTGTTCGATTCTGTTATAGCACTATGATTAGCACTCGTCAAGGGTGAGTGCTAACAATTTTATAATTTTTTTCCGAGGGTGCCAAAATGCAGGATTTATACCTGTATTTCCTCCGTCGCCACCTTCTCACGGAACCTGACATCGTGCTCCACCAACAGCATGGTGGGTTCATACCGGAGGATCAGCTTCTCGATCTGCATCCGGGAGAAGACGTCGATATAGTTGAGGGGCTCATCCCAGATGTAGAGATGGGCAGGGGTGATGAGGCTCGCTGCGATGAGCACCTTCTTTTTCTGCCCTTCGGAGTAGTCCTCCATCGGTTTTGTGAACTGCTCCCGGGAAAAATCCAGCTGCCGCAGCACCGCCAGAAAGAGGCTCTCGTCGAGGCCTCTTTTTTCTGCGAAATCCCGCAGGGATCCTGCCAGAAAAGACGTGTCCTGGCTGACGTAGGATACGATCATGCCGGAGGCGACCTGCAGATCGCCGGTAACCAGGAGCTTCGAAGCGATTGCCTCATTTCCTGCGCCCAGCCGGGCCAGAACCGCCTGCAAAATGCTGGATTTCCCGCAGCCGTTCTCGCCGGAGAGGACGATGCGGTCTCCCCGTTTTACCTGAAAGCGGAGCTTTTCAAAAAGCGGCGTATCTGCATCCGCATAGCGGAGGGACAGGTCGCAGGCATTGATCAGGACTTCCTTGTGGAACCGGAGAGGTGGGATCTTCAGATCGTTCACCCGCTCGATGTCCTGCAGCAGTCCTTCTTTTTCCTCGATCTCTCTGTCGATGCGCATCTCGTAGGCCTTTACCCGGGCCTGCATTTTTTTCGTCTTGGCACCGATGTAGGATCTGGTGTTCAGGAATCTGTCATGTTCCTTCACGGGATCGAATCCGATCTTGGTATTCTCGTTTTTCTCCGCCCAGCGGCTGCTTCTGTCCGCAGCGGCTTTCAGCTTGCTGATCTCCTTTTGGTGCTTCTCATTTTCCGCCTGTTTGAAGGCGTCGGTCCGTTCCTTATTTTCCCACCAGGTGGAGAAATTTCCGGACTGTACCTCGATGGAAGAGCGATTCAGGACCAGGACGTGATCGCACACTTTGTCCAGCAGATCACGGTCGTGGGAAACCAGGATAAATCCCTTCTTCGTGGCCAGGTAGTCCTTCACGATGTCCCGGGCCGCGGTATCCAGATGGTTCGTGGGCTCGTCGATGAGGAGGAACTCATTTTCCTCCGCAAAAAGTACCGCCAGCATCACTCTGGTCCGCTCACCGAAGCTAAGGGTCTCAAAGGGCCTGTACAGGCATTCTGCGTCCATTTTCAGCTGATTCATCTGGACCATCACCTGCCATTCTTCCACCTGTGGTTTCCAGACCTCCAGAAGCTCGATGGCGGGCTTTTTCAGATCGGCGTCCGTTACGGCATAGGGAAAGTAGTCGAACCGCGTGCTTGCGGTGATGCTCCCCTGATAGGTGTAGCGCCCCATGAACAGGTTCAGCAATGTGGTTTTTCCCTTGCCGTTCCTGCCGATGAGCCCCAGCTTCCAGTCCGTATCCACGCTGAAATTCACATTTTTCAAAACATCATCCGCCGTTCCCTCGTAGGAAAAGGTCAGATCGCTCACTTGAATCTGTGCCATATGCACCACCTCCTGTCGAAAAAGAGGCATAAAAAAATCTGCTTTACACCGAAAGCAGATTATCTCATCAAAAGAAAAACCCATATGCCGAAATGCACGTACTGCACCCGGTGGTCGGTTTCCTGATGAAACGATAATCCAATTCGGCATACACAAACAGACCCTTTCAGGCCTTCCAAAAATCATTCGTGTTCACCAAATCGCATTATCGAATTATCATACCGTCACCGTACGCGTCAGCCGCGCCCTTTCCTTTTTTCGTGTATTACGATAACACCTCTTTTCGGAGAATGCAATCTCAAATTTCGTGGGTGGGGGCTTGCTTTCGGGGCAAAAGGGCCGGTTCCATGCCGCAGCGCGTCAGGTCTGCCGGGAGGAATAAGTGCTCTTAATCCGCACATATGCGGGTTTACCGGGAGCGCTCCGGCAGGTATGATAAAGTCATAAAAACCGATTTTTCGCCCGAAAGGAGAAACGCGTATGATAAACGATGTGCAGCAGAGAAGAGAGATCGAGGAAGCAATCGTAGCCGCCAATAATGCATTGACCCATCTGGAGAGAGCAAGGGCGGCGCTGAGCAGCGCAGGGAACTGGGGGCTTCTGGACATCTTTGGCGGCAACACGCTGACCGGCCTCTTAAAGCACGGCAAGATGTCGAAGGCAGAGCGTGAGATCGCCGATGCGCGCTATGCACTTGCAGCCTTCAGCCGGGAGCTTAGAGACGTGCAGGGTTACACGGACATCCACATCAATGATTTTCTGAGCTTCGCGGACTTTTTCTTTGACGGATTTATCGTGGATATCTGGGTGCAGTCGAAGATCAGCCAGGCGAAGAAAGAGTGCGACGAGGCAATCCGCCGGGTGACCGACATCCGCAACCGGTTGCTGTGCATGTAACGAAATCTGTACTATAATATGACTAATTCGGAATGGGATTCCGGGTTAGTCATATTTTTTTGGAAAAAACAGGCAGATGCAATCGGGAGAGAGCGATGAGAGAGTATGTAAATCCCATCATATATGCGGATTATAGCGATCCGGATGCGATCCGGGTGGGGGATGATTATTATATGGTGGCGTCCAGCTTCTGCAATGCGCCGGGACTGCCGGTCCTGCATTCGAAGGATCTGGTGCACTGGGAGATCGTAAACTATGTGCTGGACAGGATCCCGGATGCAAAATATGACACACCTGTCCATGGATGCGGGGTATGGGCACCCTCCATCCGGTATCATGCGGGGGTATATTATGCATGCTTTCCCATGCCGGACGAGGGGATCTTCATGTGCACGGCAAAGGATCCCTGCGGAAAATGGTCCGCTCCGAAGATGCTCCTGGAAGGCCCGGGCTGGATCGATCCCTGCCCACTGTGGGACGAGGACGGCAGAGCGTATCTGGTCTATGGGGTGGCCAAGAGCCGCATCGGGTATAAAAGCGTGCTCTATGTCCGGGAGATGGCACCGGACGGCATGTCCCTGATAGGCAAAGCTGTCAAAGTGTTTGACGGAAATGAGAATGATCAGACCACCATCGAAGGGCCGAAGTTTTACCGGAGAAATGGATGGTATTATATTTTTGCGCCTGCCGGCGGCGTGAAATCCGGTTGGCAGACGGTGCTGCGATCCCGCAATGTGTTTGGTCCCTACGAATACCGGGTGGTGATGCGGCAGGGAGATTCTCCCGTGAACGGACCGCACCAGGGCGCCTGGGTGGATACGGTGACGGGAGAGGACTGGTTCCTGCATTTTCAGGACGTGTATGCTGCGGGGCGGATCGTGCACCTGCAGCCCATGCGGTGGGTGGATGACTGGCCGGTGATCGGCGTGTCCCGGGAGGGCGCGGAATACGGAGAGCCGGTTTTGCGTTACGAAATGCCGGATGTGGGGGAGTGTGATTGCGCTTCGGATGATGCACAGAATGTGGCGGCTTGCGGCGGCGTCGCTGTGGGTGTGCAGGAACCGCGTGCATACGAGATCCCCGCTTCGGATGATTTTGACGGGGAACGCCTCGGATTGCAGTGGCAGTGGAATGCCAATCCCCGGGAGGCGTGGTATACGCTCTCGGAGCACCGGCTGGTGCTGCGGGCAGTCTGTTTCGGCGAACTTCGGGGCGAAAATGGGAAGGGTGACATCGACGGAAATGCTGCGGGTGAAAACGCAGCATGCGACAATGCCGCAGGTGCCGGTGCGGCGGTTCCTTATGGAGATCTCCCGAATCTCCTGCTGCAAAAGTGGCCCGCACCGGAATTTGTCTGTGACGCGCAGCTGGATCTGTCGGGGTTGACCCCGGGGGATGAAGCGGGGATGATCTCCTTTGGAATGCAGTATGGACTGGTGACCTTCCGGCGCAAGGCTGACGGCTTCCATGTAACGCGGGTCAGCGGAAAGCAGGTCTTTGGAAAGATCTATGTGGATCACACCGAGGAGGAGGAAGAGGAGATCTGCATTCTTCCTGCGGACACCCGGGAGGTTCGGCTGCGCTGTCAGGTGGAGCGGGTCGGCTTGCAGGATATCGGCGAGAGCGGGATCCTCTTCCCGAAGGAGCGGGTGTCGATGTGCTTTGGAACGGGCCACATTTCCGACACTCCTGTCATGGAGATGACTGCGGTGCCCGGCCGCTGGGTGGGCGTAAAGTTCGGATTTTTCTGCACATCGGAGCGGGATGGATCGGAAGGGTATGCCGCTGTGTCCCGGGTGCGGGTGGAGCGCAGCTGACGTCTTGCCGCCACGCTTTTGCGGGGCCGGTGAGAAAAATGCGGAACGGGATGGATGGCCGTCTGCCGCGCTTTTGCGGGAGCGGGAAGGGACGAATCTTGCGACGGATTGATCGGGAAGGGGACGATTGTGGTAAAAAAGCAGGACAAGAAATGGTATCTCATTAGTAACAAAAAGCTCTTCCTTATCCTGGGGATCTCCCTTTTGTGGATCATTGCCGGGATCGTTCTGTATATCACCGTCGGAGCGGAGCACGGACCATCGGGAGGACTGGACAGCATCGCCGAAGCCATCGTGTATGTGTTTTTCTGGCAGGCCCTTACCTATGGCCCGCCCCTTCTGGCGTCCGCGGTGACCTTGTGTCTGTGGCTGTGGCAGCATCACCGGAAAGTGCTCCTGTGGATTGCCCTGGGGATCGTGGCCCTGGCCGTCCTGAGCGCAGTGTATCAGAGATTTTTCCGGAAGCTGGTGCATACGCCGAAATATGAGGCGCGGCAGATATCCTCTTACGAGGACTGGAAGGTGGACTGGAACATGGGCGGGCTCTTTGATTACTGGACGGAGTCCGACCTGATCTGCGAGTACGCGGGGGATGTGGTTTCCGAAGCGACAGCTGCCTGGCGGGACCTGTACCCGGAGGAGGACATCGACCGGAAGGAGGCCTACATCGATGCCGCCATGGAGGCGCATTACCGGGAGCTTCCCGGGGTCACGGGATGGGAGTATCTCCCGGACGTGACGGAGCTCCTGACGGGGCACGGAAGCGATACGAAATACCTGCTGGATCATGAGGATTTCCTGGCAGTGGCGGAGCACTATGGGCGGCCACTGAACCTGGATCACTGGCGGGATGTGTATGAATATGACAGTGCTGTCGTCGCGGAGTATTATTCCTGGCTGCCCATGATGGTGATCTTCTATGAGGACGGAACCATGGATCTGATCGTGGCCGCGGGATGAGGAGTATCGTAGACAGAAGAGTGAAAAAGGAGGATTCGAAGATGAAGTTTGAAACCGTTTTGTCAAAAGTGCGTACCATGGCTGCAAATGCGGATGTGTCCGGAGTGGATTTCCTGGCGGTCCAGGTGAATCTCACGGACTGTGATCCCGGCGTGTTTTACGTGGAGGTGAAGGATCACCGCGTGAACGTGGAGCCCTACGACTATCACGACCGGAACTGCGCCATCACCATGAAGTCCGATGATTTCAACAAGCTCATCACCGGGAAGTTGGATCCCGTGGCGGCATTTACCATCGGAAAGCTGAAGGTGGACGGTGACATCGGGAAGGCACTGGAATTCTCGAAGCTGCTGAAGTAAGGGCGTTTCGGACCGTTGTGTGGGAAGGCCGGTGATACCGGTTAGAAAGACAGACACATCGTGGAGGAGTTATGAAGCAGGAAGAAAAGACGAACGTCTGCCGGGTGCTGGAGGGGAAGAAGATCCCCTACGCCAGCCATTCCTATAACCCGGACGCCACCATGACCGGCGAGGAGATTGCAGCGCTCCTGGGGGAGGCCCCGGAGCGGGTGTTCAAGACTCTGGTGACCCAGGGGAAGTCCGGGGCATATTATGTATTTGTGGTGCCGGTGAAAGCGGAGCTGGATCTGAAAAAAGCGGCGAAGGCTGCCGGAGAGAAGGCCATCAGCATGATCAAGCAAAAGGACCTGCTCCCGCTGACGGGCTATGTCCACGGGGGCTGCTCCCCCATCGGGATGAAAAAGCGTTTCCCCACCTTTATCCATGAGACAGCCACAGGATATGAGAAGGTCTTCGTCAGTGCGGGAAAGGTGGGCTTCCAGATCGAGCTCGCTCCGCAGGATCTGATCGCTGTGGCAGGATGCAAGGTGGCGGAGATCGTGACGGAAAGCATTTAAGACAAGGAGAAAACGGATATGACATTGGAAGAAAGGGCCGAAAAGGCGGTAGCACTGAAAGTATCGGGCGGTTATAACTGTTCCCAGGCTGTGACGGCTGCTCTGGCAGATCAGACCTCCCTCACCGAGGAACAGCTGAAGAGTCTGGCAGCAGGATTCTGTGCCGGCATGGGGAACCTCCAGGCCACCTGCGGTGCCATTATCGGTGCGGGAATGGTCGCAGGAATGGCAACGGAAGGAAAGGGGACACTTCCCGTCGCGCGGAAGATCCAGGAGACCTTTAGGGACCGCTGTGGCGCCATCAAGTGCGGGGACCTGAAGGCAATGACCGATGGGAAGCCTCTCTGCCCGTGTGACGAGTGTGTCAGAAATGCCGTGATGATCTACGGCGAGGTTATGGGGCTGAAGTGATGCGGATACGGAATCTGATGGAAAATACAGATGGCGTAGCGGGCTGTGTCCCGGCCCACGGACTGTCTTTTTATGTGGAGACGGCGGAGCACAAGCTCCTGCTGGATCTGGGACCCTCGGATGAGACGCTGCGCAATGCGGAGGCACTGGGCGTGGATCTGAGGGCAGTGGACACCATGATCCTGAGCCATGGTCATTACGATCATTCCGGCGGGATCCTGCCCTTTACGGAGATTAACGACAGGGCTGTCATCTACATGCAAAGCGCTGCTCCCGGGGAGTATTTTGCGGACGATGGTGAGGCTGCCCCGGAGCGGTACCGCTATATCGGGATTGATCGTCGGATCGCGGAGCTGCCTCAGGTGCGCCTGCTACAGGGGGATGCGGTGATCGGAGACGGACTGGAGATCTTTACGATCGCGTCGCGTACTCATGCGCTGCCCTCCACCAATCGCAGGCTGCTGGTCCGGACGGCGGAAGGATACCGGCGGGATGATTTTTCTCACGAGCACTTCCTGGTGATCCGGGAGGCAGGGCGTTCCGTGCTTCTTTCCGGCTGCGCCCACAATGGGATCCTCAGTATCCTGGACGAGTATGTGCGCCGCTATGGCGCTGCGCCGGATCTGGTGATCAGCGGCTTTCATCTCATGAAGAAGAGTGCATATTCCGAGGAGGAGCTGGAAGAGATCCGGGACATCGCCCGGGAGCTCGTGCGATATCCCACCCGGTATGTGACCTGCCATTGCACCGGGACGGTTGCCTTCGATGTGATGAAGGAGATCCTGGGAGACCGGCTGGAGTATGTGCACTGCGGGGAAGAGGTGCGGGTGTGAGCCCTGCAGGAAGGGACCGATGTATCCGGAACAGATATGAGGGAGAGGAAGAAAAATGAAGATTGGCAGTTCCAATGATACGGAGGCGGTAAAGGCGCAGTACGCCACATCCAAAGGACTGGATACGAGGATCGGATTTCACGACCGGTATTCCACGAACCGGCAGGGGTTTGGCCCCTGGATCGTCTCCAACTATGATATCCGGGAAGGGATGCGCGTGCTGGAGATCGGTGTGGGTACGGGCAGTACCTGGAGCGGGCATGAGGACGTGATCGCCCGGTGCGGGCAGCTGGTTTTGACGGATTTTTCCGAAGGGATGCTGGAGACTGCGAAGGGAAATGTGGGGGCGCATGGGAACGTGGAGTATCGCGTGGCGGATATCCAGGCACTGCCCTTTGCGGACGGCTCTTTTGATGTGATCATCGCAAACATGATGCTTTATCATGTGCCGGATCTCATGCAGGGACTCCGGGAGGTGCGACGCGTCCTCCGGGCGGAGGGTGCTTTCTACTGTGCTACCCTGGGGGAGCACAATTTCGTGGATCGTCTGGCAGAGTGGCTTTTGCTTGATGGAGAGAGCTTCCATCCGAATCACAACTTTACCATGGAAAACGGCGGGGAGAAGCTGGGGGCATTTTTCTCAGAGGTGCAGCCTCTGTTTTATGAGGATTCCCTCCACATCACAGATCCCGAGGATCTGGTGACCTACCTGGGGAGCATGGCATCCTTCCGCGATATCGCGGACCTCTCCACGGATCGGATCCGTGAAGTGCTGAAGGCCCACGAGGTGGACGGCGCCATCGACTTGCCCAAGGAGTACGGGATGTTTGTGGCGAAGGGAGTGAAATAGGCGCGGCGATTGTGGGATGATACTTTTTTTCTGAGGATGAAAGATGGATTTCGAAACGCTTAAACAGGAAATGGATACATTGAATCACATCAATCCGAAAGCGGAGTTCTGCTATACGATTGTTTTTTGGAAGAAGGGAAATCCTTCCGAGAAATATCACATCGGGGTGTGCATCCGAGGCCTCCCGATCTGTAAACCTGGGGTGTAGGGAAAAATGAAAAAACTTGTTTGTACAGATTGTACAAACAAGTTTTTTTGTATATAATCCAAACATAAGAGGTTATAAGGAGTCGCCCAAAAATGAAAATTGATTGTGAATACAGGGTCAAAGAAGACATAGGCTTCATTATCGAAGCAGAAGGAATTAATAAGCTGGAGTTATCAGAATCAACCGGGATCTCGAGAGCAACGCTTGATGCGATAGAAAAAAAGGGCACAGCATCAAAAGCAGTCTGTGAAAAATTGTACTCGTACATATACGACCAGAATTATCGACTTAATTCGGTTAAGGAGGAACTAATAAAAGAAAAATATGGGAACGTACTGTTTCATGGATCCAAATATGGACTATCTGAAGTGACAGTTTTCGGGTCGAGGGATAATTGCGATTTTGGGAATGGTTTTTATTTGGGCCAGACATACAATCAGGCATTATCGTTTGTGTGCGAATATGATACGGCTTCGGTGTATTCATTTAGGTGCTCTTTTGATGGATTGAAGATAGTTGAATTTGATTGTTCTTTAGACTGGATGCTTGCAATCTGTTTTTTCAGGGGGACGATAAAAGAATATGCTGAAAGTAGCATGGTTCAAAAAATTATAAAGAAAATAAAAGATGCAGATGTTGTTATTGCGCCAATTGCGGATAACAAAATGTTTTATGTAATGTCGCAATTTGCAGAAGGAGAGATTAATGCAGATGTAGCCCTTCATTCGTTATCAGCGTCCAGCTTAGGACTTCAATATATTATAAAAACAGAGAGGGCATTAAAGAAATGCGTTCCGATAGAGAAATACTATTTATCTGATCCGGAACGAGAGGATTGCAGGAAAGCACTGGTTGAGCGAGGATATGAGATAGATACAAAGCTCAAACTAGCAAAAAGAGAATTTAAAGAGGGACTGTACATCGAGGAGCTATTGCAATGAGAGCATTTGATCATGATGGCCTATTATTGGCAGAGTATCAGGGAAAGATTTTTGAAAAATCTACTGAGTTAAAATGCTCTACCGCCGTTTTCTTGAGAAGGTATGTGCACTCTGATTTTTTGAAGAAAATGGATGAGAACGATGTTTCTTCCTTGACACTTGATGTAAATGAAGGAATAGAAAGTATTCAAAAACAATTTGGAGAATCCGATTACGGCCAGATCAAGTATTCTCCCAATGCGTTGTTTTGGATGGGCTATATGTACAGGTATGTTTCGTATACAAGAGGAATTACGACTAAATTTGCGATGAGACTATTTCCCTATAAGCAATTAAATGATGTTTATTACTCTTTTCACACGCAGGACCCTGAATGGTGTGTACAGAGTTTATTGGAAATGAATGGTCAGACCGAAGATATTTTTGATAATAACCTGAGAATGAAGGAAGTGATATCGTCTCGGGGAAAGTATTAAACTTGTTTGTACAGATTGCACAAACAAGTTTGACTGGCTGATTTGCGAGAGCGTGCGATTATGCTGAGAAGGGATCGACATGAAGAAGATTCACTTTAAGAAAGATCTGAAGGTCACATTAAATGCCCCGGTTACGCTGGGGATCGTTGGTATCAGTTTTGTAGCTACGCTTCTGAGCCTCATGACCGGAGGTCTCATCGGGCAGATGTTCTTTATGACGCAGAATTCTTCTTTGCTGAATCCGTTGACTTGGATCCGTGCCTTCACGCATATCTTCGGACATGCGGACTGGTCACACCTGGTGGGGAACATGAGCTACATCCTGCTGCTGGGCCCCATGCTGGAGGAGAAGTATTCTTCAAAGACGCTGGCACAGGTGGTGGCGATCACCGCATTTGTGACTAGTTTGGCCAAGTTCATCCTGTTCCCTTCGGTGGCACTCTGTGGTGCCAGCGGCGTGGTGTTCGCGTTTATCCTGCTGTCGTCCTTCACCAGTTTCAAGGAAGGGGAGATCCCTATCACATTTATCCTGGTAGCCGTCTTTTTCTTGGGGCAGCAGGTCTTTGAAGGGCTGACGGTGCGAGACAACATCTCCAACAGTGGCCACATTATTGGAGGTGTTATTGGAAGCACTGTTGGGTACAGATTAAACAAAAAAGGGAAAAACTGAATTTATAAGCAAACCTCTTAGTCCATCAAAAGTGTCTTCGATAGGAGCGACCCTTCCATTCTTAACTTCTTTTTCTGAGGCTGACAGTATTTCAAGTAGATCATTTTGGACGGTGTTTTTGTGGATATCCTCGCTACTGAAGGAAGAATTGTTCCCTGTAGCATTGCTGTTTTTCATATACGTATCCCTCCTCATTCTTTTTTCAGCATAATTACCGGGCGGACGCCGATGTCCGTCCGTTTTGCTGTATCAGAATAATACGGTGTTTTGCGCGCGACTCCGGAGGCGGTGACGAAGGTGCCGCAGTAGTTGGAATCCCGCATCAGCCACCAGAAAGCGCCGGTTCTGTCATACATCTCTTTTTCGGAAGCGGAGTTGAAGTGTACATCTTCGCCATCTACCCAGATGTTACCGGCCATGTCTTCGGTGAAGTGCTTATTGAAAACGGATTTTGACAGCGCATAGGCCGTGGGCTCAGCCATCAGCGTATCACTGAAGATGCAGTCCTCACCCCTTGTTCCCAGCCAGCCTCTTTCATTGGTGTCGTAGTAGTGCCAGAGGTTTCCGTAGGAGAGGATCGCGACGCCGATCTCGGGATCGATGCGCTCCCGCTCCTCCTCTGTAAATGCCGTGTTCAGAAAATCGTGATTCAGCCAGTGGCAGAGGGAGGTTTCCCGCCAGCTCGTATTCTCGCCACTCTCCTGGTAGGGTACGGCGTCCAGGATGTATTTGCTGATGAGGATCAATCCATCGATGGTGTCGTCCAGAAGATCCCATTGGATGAGGGATTTTTCATTGCCATCAGCGGACTGTGGGTAGGAGCCGAAAAGGATTTCTTTCGGGCCATAATCCTCGCCATGAGGATCGTAGAGTATTGCGCGTTTTTTTATCTCGGCATCATACTGATACCGCTCTCTTTTGACATCGCTGCCGCATTGCTCCGCTTTGTCGAGATACTCGCTTGCATCCTCAAGGCATGCTTTAGCCATATCGGATACGATCACAAAGCGAGAGCGGTCCAGGGCTTTCCAGGCATTCTTGCGGTAGTACTCGCCCGCGAGGGCCATGGCTCGGTCGCGCAGTTCGCCGGAATCATAGAGTGCGATTGCCTGATCGAGATATTTTTCGGCGATTTTTGCGCTTGTCTCTGCATCCGGCCAAACGAGGGCGGCGGATATGCGCATGTATTTCTTCGCGCTCCGGATCAGCTTGTTGTAGCGGTGCCTCTTCATTGCGTCAAACATCGGATCATCCTCCGTGGGTGCGATGCGTTTCTGCAGTTCACCTTATTATAGCATTGCGAGATGCCGTTGCGAAATGTCAGGTTTCCAAAATGAATGCTTTTCGTGATTCCATTCTGTGCTATTCCATGAGATAATTTGACTGTCGAATTGTATGGCACTGAGCACAGCGGAGGTGTGCTGGTCATGAGCAAATCCGAGTTGCTGAAAAAGGTAGACGCGTACATTGAGAGCGGGATCCCGGACGATGTTGAGGAAGCGGAGCGGATCACGTACGAACTGTATCAGGAGGCGAGACCGGAGTATTGCATGGGGCATGATGAGGGTTTTGCGGAGATCGCGTTGCGCGAGGCAGAGGCACATGCGCGTGTGGGACTCCATCGGGATGCGATGTTTCACTTCCTGGAGGCGGAGTATGCGTTTGGGGAGAAGGCGGAAAAATCTTCCGAGGCGGATGCGTTTACTTCCAAGGGAAGCAGGGATTTTTCGAAGCGTCTCGCTGAAGACATTGAATCCGTGAAGGCGGAGTTGGACCCCGATTTCTTAAAGGAGAAGGTGGTGACCCGGAGCCCCTACTGGCTCTTTGATCTGGTGCGCGATGATGCCGGGGTGCGGTTTGAGATCTTCCACCTGGGTGGGAATCGCTATGAATTAACCGGCTATCGCCTGGAAGGATCCGGGTCGGCGCTGATCGTGTCGCCGGAGCTGGAGTGTGCAGGGATGATGAAGAAGTTCACCTGCAGGTTCACTTCCGACGCCCCTGTCATTTATGAGGTCGAGGATCTGGAATCTTTGATCGTGGATCGGGTGGATTTTACCTGGGATGATGAACTGGCATTCTACAATGGAGAGACGAGGGTGTTCCTGATTCCGAAGGCGGATTATGAACTGACTAAAGATGATTTCTGTGCGGAATGATTGAACCGGATACTGAGAATGCTCGAGAACGCAGCTCTTCTGAATTTGAGAGGAGCTGCGTTTTTTTGTTGACATTTATCCATCGGTGCACTAACATAAAGGTATCAAATGATACCAAATCAAGGGGAAGCTAAATTGGGGGATGAATCAAACGCTCGTATTGAAACGGAGTTAGAGGTGAGGGCGTACCTCCAGGATTTGAAGTATGCTATTTAAAGCGGAGCACGGATAGTTTTCCAGGCAACAAGGCGTGTTGATGAGACGAGAACGAGAAGATACACGAACAGGTATACTGTCGAAAAACTTTTCCCAAAAGAAAATCCGGAGGATGCACTCAAAAGAGAATTGCTGACGCTCACTGTGGAAGAGTATATGCGGACAGTGAAGGATATCCGATTTCCACAGCGAAGTGAGATGCGCGAATTCAGAAAGGTGTACAATGGTAACGAAGACGTATATATTAAGATCCGTGTTGAATTATTGGGACAATATGGTGTTGCCAACACGTATGTAATGTCATTTCATTATGCAGAGCAGGCGTTTACAGATGACATGTTTCCGTATCGGAAGAAATAAGGGGGATCTTTCATGGGCATGAAAGTCTTGAAGAGGGAAAGAAGACTGTGCATATGCTGTATGCAAGAGCATGAAGTAAAAACGGTTCAGGTCAGGGACCATACAATCTTCAAGGAAGTCGAAGTCAGTTTTGATGCCGTTTATGAGTATTGTGAATTGGCGGATGAGTTTTATGAGAACGAGGAGCAAATGGCGGCAAACGATATCCGTGTGAAGGATGCTTATCGGAAATCGCAAGGTCTGCTTTCTTCAAAGGAAATCGCCGATATTCGTGCCAAATACGGGATTACGCAGAGTGATTTTAGCACATTGCTGGGGTGGGGCGGTAAAACGATCACCAGATATGAGAGCCACCAGGTACAGGACAGAGCGCATGATTCAATCCTGAAAAAGATTGAGCGTGATCCGGAGTGGTATTTAGCGCTTTTGCAGGCAGCATGCGGCACGCTTTCAGAGGATGCGTATCGGAAGTATTTCGGGAGGGCGTCATCACTGCTTGAGGCCAGCCAGGATTATTATCTCAGGAAAGCAATCAAAGCCAGCTACGCCGGGTTTCTTGAAAAAGGTGATTACCACGGGAATACGGAGCTTTCTTTGGACAAAGTAGTAGATGTGATCAGATATTTTGCTTCTTCCTCCCGGATCACCTCGCTGTACAAGGTTAAACTGATGAAACTGATGTGGTATGCGGATGCTCTATCCTTCAAGAGAACGGGGCATGCGATCACAGGCCTGGTATACCAGGCGCTCCCGATGGGGGCGGTTCCTGTGGCGCATGATTCCATCATCGATCTCAAGGGGGTTCCTTGCGAAGAAGTCGATATGGGAGAAGCCAACGCATATCATTTTTGTCTGAAGGAAGAGACCTCTTTCCCGTCACTGACAGAGGGTGATATATCGATACTGGATGAAGTGATTGAGAAATTGGGGAAAATGACAAAGAAGGAAATCGTATCGTTCATGCACCGGGAGAGGGCATATATTGAAACGCCGCCCAGGGATGTGATTTCTTTCATCTATGCGGAAGACTTACAGCTGTAAGTGGCGATTTCCCGATAAGAATGCAACAATAAAACGGTGTGAGATGCTGATTGCATTCCACACCGTTTATTATCTTGCATTTTCTATTACTTCACTGCAGTGCCATTCACATACAGTGTATATCCGTTCGTGTTCACGTCGGAGAGGTCACCGTCGAAGGCAGAGATATAGGTATCCCCCGTCAGGGTCCAGGTGCTGCTGCTGTCGAGGGAGACGGAGACAGTTCCGAGCTCGGTAGAAACGGTTGTTCCCTTGGCATTGGTGATTTCGCCGCTGAAGGTGCCGGTGAAGGTGGAACCATTCGTCAGATTCAGCGTCAGCGTAGAGTCATCGCCTACCAGGATTGTCCCCTCGAGGGTCTGGTTGCTCGCATTCACGGTAGCGGTATTGGTGTCACCGGTCCATCCGTCCGCACATACGGAGAGGAGGATGTTCTCGGAATCCTTGTTAACGATCTTTACGTTGTCCAGGTTGATCACAGCCGTGGTGTTGGTGACGTGGAACACATGCCCGCTCTTGCTGGTGAGGGTGCCGCCGTTCATGGTAAATACCGAGGTGCCGCTGTCCGCGTCACCGGACATGGACTGGTAGATCATGATGGTGTCGTAGAAGGTAGCGTTCCCGTTGGTTGAAGTATTGTTCGCTGTCAGATCACAATCGTTCAGGGTGATCGAGTTGATGCCTTCAATGCAGACACCTTCGGACAGGTTGGAGACGAGGGTCGCATCGGAGACGGTGATGTCAGCGGTGGAATAGATCGCGGGAGAGCCCAGGCCATTGGTGGTATAGGTGCCGCCGTCTACGGTCACGGTACCGCCGCCTCTGTCGGTGCGGATCGCTGCGGAGGATCTGCCGCTGGTGGTCACGGTGAGGTTGGACGCTTTGGTGATGCCGCCACCCGTGGTCATGATGCCACCGGAGCCGTCGCCTGTGGTGGTGATGGTGCTGTCGGAAATGATGACTGTCGTTCCGTCACCTGCTGCGCCGTTCTGGCCGCCGTTGCCACCGTAGGAGAAGACACCGTTTGCGCCGTCTGCATCGGTGGTGATGGTGGCACCGGTGATTGTGGTGGTGGAGCCGTCCTTTACCAGGACAGCTGCGTTCAGTCCGTAGAAGTTGCAGTTGTCGCCGCCGTCTGAATCACCGGTCTTGGATACAGTTGCATTTTTGATGGTGACATTATCGGATGTGCTGATGAGGAGCGCGCTCTCATCTGCGGTGGTACTGGTATAGGTTTTTCCACTCTGGGAATCAGCGCTTGTGATCTCAGTGGAAGCGGTATAGTCGATGTCTGCACTGCTGCTTCCGCCGCCGAAGCCGCCTCCGGGAGGATTGCCACCGGGCGCTTCGCCATCGGGTTTTTCGCCGGGCTGTCCATTGGGCGCTCCACCGTCGGGGCGCTCGCCGCTCGGCATCTCACCGGGCTGTCCGTCCGGTGCTTCACCGTTGGGGCGCTCGCCGCTCGGCATCTCACCGGGCTGTCCGTCCGGTGCTTCACCGTCGGGGCGCTCGCCGCTCGGCATCTCACCGGGCTGCCCATCGGGTGCTTCTCCTGCCGGCTGCTCTGTGGTTTCACTTGCGTCAGAGCTCTGTGTCCCGCTGCTTTCTTCTACGGTGGCCAGGGTCTCGGTGGTGGTCGCGGTATCGGTGGATGTGGTGGACTGCTGTGAGGAGCATGCCGCCAGGGACATGCACAACATTGCGCTTGCTACGATCGTTAAGATTTTCTTGGAATTGGTTTTTTTCATATTCAACACCTCCGTGTTCGTTGTCGTTATCAGTAACGTGGTTTTAGCATATCTGCCCTTCGTGTACGTTCTGTGAATGGACGGTGTCGGTTCTGTTGATTCCGAGTGTACATTTGATGATCCGGCAAAAAGGAAAAACGGCGCAGGCTGCTGCTCTGCAGTCTGCACCGTGTGCGTACTTGTATGCTTATAGTCCCTATGATATCTATCTGTTTGCGAACTCCCGGTCTGCCCAGAGCTTCAGTGATTCAATCGCCAGGGACATGTCTCCGAGTGCTTTGCGGAAGGACTCGAAATCCGCCATCTCGTCCTCGGTGATCTTGCCGTCCGCGGTGATGTCGATGATCTTCTCTTTTTCCCGGTTCAGGGCGTTCAGGTTGGAGAGGAGCTCCATGGTGATCTGGGGCAGGTCGTGGATGGTCTGCACCTCCGGCACATATTTTTCCCCGATGGGGCATTCTTTGGTGCAGAAGTAGTTGCACAGTTCCGGCCGGTTGTAAGCTTTCGCCATCAGCATCACATCCTCTGGATGTGCATTCAGGGCACCGCTTTCGATCTTCTCGATCCTGCTCTCGGACAGGACACCGCTTGTGGCGTCCGCAGCAGCGGTTCTGGTGAGCCCGCAATCTTCACGAGCGATCTGATAGATGCATTTGTTTTCTTTCGTAGATTTCTTACCCATAATCTTCCCCCGTTTGGACCTTTAGATACGGAAAGTTTCTGCCATCCGCTGTAAATCTCCATTTGTAGAGTATTTTACAAATATCCGCCGCGATTGGCAAGCAATTGGCTCCGGAGAAAGGAGAGGTTCCACTATAACGGCGGGAAGTGGTATAATTTCCATAGTTTTCTGCTTTACAATGAGAAAGTGTGCATGGGAGGGGCGTAAGGATGGAACTGTACGAGGGAAGACCGGAGGATGAGACAGGGCGGCTGCCCAGGGAGATCCGGACCTATGATTTTTTGGACGGGCTGGGGATCCCTTTTTATCGCACGGATCACGAGCCGGCGAACAACATGGCGGCCTGCAATGAGATCGATGCGGTGCTTGGAGTGACCATGTGCAAAAATCTGTTTCTGTGCAACCGGCAAAAGACCGCGTTTTATCTGCTGCTGATGCCCGGCGATAAGAAGTTCAAAACGAAGGAACTGTCCGCCCAGATCGGGTCCGCCAGACTGTCCTTTGCGGACCCTGAGGATATGCTGAAGTATCTGGATATCGAGCCCGGCGCCGTCAGCATCATGGGTCTTATGAACGATCGGGAGCATGCGGTAAAGCTCCTCATCGACGAGGATGTGCTGCGGGGGACGTACCTGGGGTGCCACCCCTGCGTGTGCACTTCCAGTCTGAAGATGAAGACGGCGGATGTGATCGAGAAGTTCCTGCCAGCTACGGGCCATGACTATCAGACCGTGAAGCTGGTGGGGGAGGACTGAAGCGGGCGGGCAATCGGTCCGGCAATCGGTCCGGAGGGTGATGAATCGCTACACGAGGAAAGGAGGCTACGGATGAAGTATAGGTGGATCTCGCTTATGTCTATCGGGATGACCCGGAGCGGATGAGCGAGGAGCTGCGGGAAGCTACCATCGAGGATGATCCCAGTCTGTTCCTGAAGCGTCTCACCTATGACGGGACGACCTTCCTGACAGAGCCCCTGCACAAGGTGGACGGCGAATATGTGGTGCACGAAGAGGTGGGCTATGACAGCCCTGCGGCGACCTGGCAGTGCCTGATGCATTACGAGGGAGAATCGCCCTATGAATTTTCCCTGTTTACCTACTATGACATCTACGTCCTCACGAACCGCGACGATGTGACCTGGGAGGAGCTGCAGTGGGGCATGCTTAGTTCCACCGCAGGCGACTACATTCCTTTCGAGCAGATCTACGGAGAATATACCTGGCGCGAGGAAGCAGAGCAGCAATGAGAAAGGCCCGGAAGGATCCGGATTGCCTGGAATATCTGTCCGTCGAGATGGAACTTTCGGATCTGTATCGGAACATCGGTGAGTATGACAAGAGTCTGGAGATTCAGCAAGGCATGCTGGAACGTGTGGAGCGCCTCTTTGGGCCTGTACATCCCGACACCCGGATTTGGGGAGCTGGGCACATTTCATACTGTTTTTATTTCAAATTATCTTGTTTTTGCGGTAAAATAACCTTGATATTATTTTTTGTGAGGAAACCGTGTTCGGGAAGGAAATGTCCCGCATGATCTGACGGCTGAATAGGGATTTTCCAGGGCGAAGGAGATAGATTATGAAACAAAGCGAGAGTTCCGGATCTGCACAAAAGGTCGTTAAGTTCCTCACGGACAGAAGGGAGCTTCCTCCCATCACCGTGATCATTCCTTTGGCGGTTTATATTTTCCTGTCCCGCCTGGCTTCGCTTGCGGCAAAATCGGAGGAAGTGCTGTTCATCGGGGACAGTGTGCTCCCCGTCTCCACATTTGCCGGTGTGATCACAGCGCTGTGCAGTGTCGTCGTCATCATTATGGTGCTGACATATAAAAAGCTTGGGTACATCATTTCCCTGATCGCCATCGTTGTTCAGATCCCGATGATGCTCCTGGCGATCTTCAAGGAGCATAATCTGGTCGGTATTCCGGGCCTGTTCATCAATCTTTCCATTATTCTCACCATTACCATCATTTACCTGGCACAGCGCACTCTGGAAAAAGAGCAGAGGCGTCTGAGCAATCTCTTCCGGCAGACGGCCATCGCTCTGGTGAATGCCATCGATGCCAAGGACAAATACACCCACGGTCATTCCTCCAGAGTGGCGGATTATTCCCGCAAGCTGGCAGAGATGAACGGTAAGTCCGCGAAGGAATGCGATGAGGTCTACTATGCCGCCCTGCTCCATGATGTAGGGAAGATCGGCATCCCCGTCAGCATCATCAACAAGGATGGGAAACTCACCCGGGAAGAGTACGAGGTGATCAAGCAGCACCCTGCCATGGGTGCGCAGATCCTGGAGCACATCAGCGAATTCCCCTTCCTGAGCATCGGTGCCCATTACCACCATGAGCGCTTTGATGGGAAGGGATATCCCAAGGGGCTCTCCGGTACCGAAATCCCGGAGCTGGCCCGGATCATTTCCGTGGCGGATGCTTACGACGCCATGACTTCCAGACGCAGCTATCGTGATCTCATTCCTCAGCAGAGAGTCCGGGAAGAGATCGTGAAAGGCTCCGGGACCCAGTTTGATCCGGTCTATGCGAGGCTCATGATCCATCTCATCGATGATGATGTCGACTATATGCTGAAGGAACGGGCAGCCCCTTCCGAGCGCGAAGGAGCAGGCGGAGACGAGGGCCTGATCATCGGCACCTACCGGAGTGCTTTTACGGAGGGGATTCTCATCTCTTCGAACCTGACTTCCATCACGCTGGAAATGGCGGAACTGGACCAGAACAACAGCGTTCAGCCGGAGCTTTCCATGATCCTCTTTGACTCTCTGGATGGCAATGTCCATACGGACGAGAAGCGAGGAAAGGAGCTGCTCTACCTGGAGTACGGTGAGATCTGGCTCAACGGCAGGAATCAGATCGGGGAAGCCCGGAAGATCCAGACGAATAATCCGGACCCTGCTGTGTCGGATATTGACAGGGAGAATGTGTACCGGATCGAGGCGGTCAGGATCAAGGACCATGCCCTCATCAAGGTCTATGGCAAGGATTACGTCCAGGAAGTGACGGTGGCGCTGCCCGACAGCACCCGCTATATGTATATCAGCCTCACCGGCATGTTCTGCCGCATCCGTAATCTGGAAGTGACGAGATCGGAAGAGGAGTATCCCGCCGATTTTATCCCCAGGATTGCAGAGGAGATCAGCTACATCAATGTGCCGGAGGGCGACATTCCCAACGTACAGGTGGATGGCTTCCGCTCGTCCCATTCCGAAGGGATCCTGATCCGGGATGGCCTGCAGATTACCTTCCACGCCAGGAGCCTGCCCACGGCCAGACTGGTATGGCACTGTCCCTTCATCGATATCTTCTGTTCCGATGACGGCAAAGTAGGCGGCGAGGGCTACCGGGATCTGGCGTTCCTGCGATTGGACGGGGAATTCTGTGAGTGTGATTCCGCCTGCAATGTAAAGCCGCAGACTGTACAAATGCCGGATTTCGGCGGCTGGGATTCCTGGAAGGATTTCAACAAACGAGGATTTGACGCAACTGTCACATTTGAAGTAGAGGGGAATACGATCTTCGTGATCACGGAGAACGGTGGGATCTCCACCAGAGGAAAGGCAACCCTGACCGGCATCGACAGACCCATTTACGCTGCCGTCACGGGTGACCAGTGCGCCATTACCAATATTCGGATCTGGTAGCTTTTATTGGATTTTCAAAGAGGAGGGACTCATGGGAACGGAGGCGCTGCACTTGCAGGTGCCTCCGTTCGCGTAAGGGGTGACAGTGTATGGCGGAACTGAGGACTTCGGACAGCAGACAGATAGAAGAATATGCCCTCCGGGTTATGAACCTGGCCAGAGACAGCATCGTGGTCCGGTTCCGCTTCTTTGATGCGGCCCTGTCCCGGTATGCCTTTGTCTCCAGCCCCGGTCTGGGGGGATATGAAGCGGACGGGGAGCATCTTTACTATGACCCCGCAGTTTTGCTGCTGGACTACCGGGATGAGCAGGCTTTCCCATTAAGGCTCCTGCTCCACGTGCTTTTTCACGGGATCTTCCTCCACAGCTACCGGACGGAAAAACGGCAGGAGGCCTACTGGAATATCGCATGTGACATTGCTGTCGAAAATATCGTCCTGGGACTGGAGCTGCCGGAGGGCGCCATGCTCCGGGACGGGGAGGAGCGGATCATCCTGACGCGTCTGGGGAAATGGGTGCCTTCCCTCACGGCGGATGCCATCTACCGGGAGTTTATGGTAGGGGGGATCTCCGCAGACTCCCAGGCAAAGTATGCTGCCCTTTTTGCCTTTGACAGGCATCTCCCGAGAGAGCGCGTGACGGAGCGGCAGATGCTCCTGACCAAAAAGGACTGGGAGCGCATCGCAGAACGGGTGAAAGCAGAGCTCCGGTCCTTTTCCAAGGAGGTCACCGGCAGCGCCGGCATCCTCATGAATCTGAAGGAAAGCACGAAAAAGCGATATGATTATGATGAGATCCTGCGCCGCTTTGCGGTGATGAACGAGGAGATCAAAGTCAGCCCCGACGAGTTCGACTATATCTATTACACCTACGGTCTTTCTCACTACGACAACATGCCCCTCATCGAGCCGCTGGAGTATGCGGAGGAAAACAAGATCCGGGAGTTTGTCATTGCCGTGGATACCTCCGCTTCCGTCAGTGGAAAAACGGTGACGGACTTCCTTACCAGGACCTACGATATCCTGACGGCTTCTGCGGCATTTTCCGAAGAGATGCACGTAAGGATCCTCCAGTGCGATGCGAGGATCACGGCGGATCTGAAGGTTACTTCCAGGGAGCAGCTCCGGGATGCGGCGGAGCACTTTGCCGTGAAGGGATTCGGCGCTACGGACTTCCGCCCCGTATTCGCCTATGTGGATGATCTGGTGGCGGCGGGGGAGTTCCGGAATCTGAAGGGTCTCATCTATTTTACGGACGGATATGGGATCTACCCGGATTCCGCCCCGAAATATGACACGATGTTCGTTTTTAACTCGGACGATGAATACCGGATGCCCGTCCCGGGATGGGCCATCAAGGTGATACTGGACACGGAGAGATAGGAAGAGTGCGGGGGGCTCCATCCGGAGATGCTACTTCGTCCGGGGGAAAAAGATCTGAGTGACAGGCAGAGCGCACGGCGCTCCATTGGGAGGATGGATTTATGAACATAGCGGAAGCAAAGGAATACATCAAGGATACCGTGGAACTGTATCTGACGAAGGACGAATTCGGTGATTACCGGATCCCTGTGGTGCGGCAGCGCCCCATTTTCCTGCTGGGAGCTCCCGGCATCGGGAAAACGGCGGTCATGAGCCAGATCGCATCGGAACTGGGGATCGCACTGGTCAGCTATTCCATGACGCACCACACCAGGCAGTCGGCCCTGGGACTTCCCTTTATCCGGGAGAAGGAGTACGGCGGCCGGACTTACTCCGTTTCGGAATATACCATGAGCGAGATCATCGCCTCCATCTATGACACCATTGAGGAGAGCGGGATCCGGGAGGGGATCCTCTTCCTGGATGAGATCAACTGTGTCTCCGAAACCCTCTATCCTTCCATGCTGCAGTTCCTGCAGATGAAGGTCTTCGGCAAGCACGCGGTGCCCGAGGGCTGGGTCATCGTTACCGCCGGGAATCCGCCGGAATTCAACAAGGCGGTGCGGGAGTTTGATGTGGTGACCCTGGACCGTCTCAAGGTCATCGAGGTGGAAGCGGACTACCCCGCCTGGAAAAAATATGCGACGGAGCGGGGACTGCATGGTGCGGTACTGCAGTTCCTGGACAGCGACCGGGATGCATTCTACGGGGTGGAGACCACCGCTTACGGGAAGAATTACGTCACGGCCAGAGGCTGGGAGGATCTCTCGGAGATCATCACCCTCTACGAGAGTACCGGGAAAAAGGTCAGTGAGAGTCTCATCGGTCAGTACATCAAAAATGACACGGTCGTCAAAGAGTTTTCCGCCTTTTACGATCTGTACAATAAATACAAGAGACAGTACAACGTGGATGCGGTCTTCCGCGGGGAAGTCTCTCAGGAGACCATCGACGCGGCACAGAAAGCGGCCACGGACGAGCGTCTGGCACTGGCAGGCCTCCTGGCGGATGCGGCGAAGGCCCGGATCCGCAGCGTCATGAAAAAGGCAACCCTCATCCGGGAGGTGCGTCCCTCCATAGAACGTATTGAAGGCGGCGAGGAGCCGGCAACCTATCTCAGGGCCCGGAAGGATATGCTCCGCACCAAAGAGCGGGCGGGATCCCTTTCCCCTGCGGAGAAAAATGCGGGGAAACGGGTGATCGCATTTTACGAAGGCCTGCAGGCGGCGATGGAAGAAGGCAGGGGTGCCAGAGAATACTACAACAGCTCTGTGTTCGAACTGCAGGACGATGTGCGGGAACTGCAGGAAGCGCTGAACCATCTCTTCGCGCAGGCAGCGCGTCTCTTCGGCCGGGAGAGCAATGAGATGCTGGTGCTGGTGACGGAACTGACGGTGAACGAGGACTGCGCGGGCTTTTTCGCATCCTTCCCCAATGCCGGATATGAGGAGTTCCGGCAGCTTTTGATGGTGGGAGACAGGCGGGAACAGCTCCGGAAGGAAGTCCTGGAGATGCTGTGACAGGTGACAAATGGAAGAGATCAGATGCGGCGGGTTTATGCTTCGGAAGGAAGTCCCGGAGATGCTGTGACAGGTGATTTATGGAAGAGATCAGATGCGGCGGGTTTACGCTGCAAAAGGAAGTGCATAAGGACGGCGGCGTGGTGATCTGTGGAAGCGAAGGCAGTGATCCGGTCCTGGATCTGACGGGAGCACCTGACATTACTGTCATAGATCGTAAGGTGTTTCTCTCCTGCAAGGGGCTGAAGAAGGTATTTCTCCCCGCCGGGATCCGGCTGCTGGATGAGTGGGCTTTTTCCAAGTGCAGCAATCTGAAAACGGTAAGACTGGAGGGGGCTTATGCTCCGGGAATCCTGGGGAAGGGCGTCTTCAAGGGGTGCGAGCGCCTTTCCTCCATCCGCTTTGCGGGGATGGATGAGGATACGGTGCATCTCCTGGCGCTCTGCGCCAATCTGCTGGAGAATGAGCATCTGCTGCGGGCGGATGACGTGGGCAGCGCCGGCTGGTATGAGAAGTGGGATCTGTATCTGCTCTCCGTCCTGGCAACGGATGACGCGGAAGGGAGTTCCCGCGTAGCGCTGTGCGGTGAGGAGGATATCTCCTACGACGGTGTGGGGATGGTGGACGGCGAGATGCCGGGAGAGACGGAAGAGTATGTGCGGCAGGCTGCGCGGAATAAGTGCATGCTCTGCTTCAAACGCCTCAAATACAGCGCCCGACTGTCCGAGGTGGCGCGGGAGCGGATCGGTGACTATCTCCGTGCGAGACGTTTTGGAAGTGATCGCCCTTTTGCCTGGCAGACCCTGACGGAGGATCTTGAGGGAGATCCGGAATATTTCAGGATGTATCTGGATATCGTGCGCCCGAATCCGGAAGAGATGGATGAGATGATCCGATCCCTCAATTCCACCAGAGTCCAGGCCAGAGCTTTTCTCATCGGGGAGGCGGCGAAGCGGGGAAGCACCGGAGGCGGCGATGTTTTTGATGATCTGTTTTTGTAATAC
>JAILAF010000102.1 GCA_024681775.1 Lachnospiraceae bacterium | reverse complement strand
TCACCCCGGGCTTTATAGGAGGCACCAAATGAACAAGGGAACTGTCAAGTGGTTTAATGCACAGAAGGGTTATGGTTTCATCACCGATGAGGCTTCAGGAAAGGATGTATTCGTACATTTCTCCGGCATCAACTCTGATGGCTATAAGACTCTGGACGAGGGCGCAACCGTCACCTTCGACATCGAGGTAGATGAGCAGAAGGGCAAGGAGCGCGCTGTTAACGTAACCGTAGTTCGCTAAGAACCGGTTCGGGGCGTTACCGCGTTTGGCTATAGATAGATCTCAGACATCGAACTAGAACCAGACACCAGGGGAGCAGGCAGTTTGCCTGCTCCTTTTTTTCGTACCCCGTGTACGGGATCCTTTTGCCGAAGCGGGATGCGGGCGGGCAGCGGGAAGGGCGCTTTTCTCTTCCCCGGCCGGTTGTGCGCCGCGCGTTTCGTTGCAAGATTTCCCATAAAATGGTAAAATATATCGGATTGCAGGCATTTTGTGCATCCTTTTTTCCGGTTAAGAGATCTCGGGTGTGATTTTTCTTCGTGGAGGCTTCAGCATGCGGATTTGCAGACTATGGAAAATAACGGCCCTTTGCATGGCAGCGCTTCTAGCGCTGTGCGTTCCCGTGTCCGACGGAATGCGTGTCAGCGCCCGGGCCCTGGACGAAGCACTGGTCGCGGATGCACTTTCGGAGGAGTGCCCGGAAGAGGAGGAACTTCCCGAAGAGGAAACGGTTCCCGAGGAAGAGCTTGGTCCCGAGGAGGAATCGCCCACGGAGGAGCCGGATGGCGGCGGCGTGCCTGCGGAGGATCCGGCGGGGGAGCTCCCCGAAGAGGATCCTGCGCTTCCGGATGCCGAGGATCCGGACAGCGCCGTAAATGCCGATGCGAACACTGTCTGGCAGTACGATTTTGTCTACACCTTAAACAGCATCGACAACTCCATCACCATCACCAAATATACCGGTCAGTCCCTGGATGTGACGGTCCCCGCCATCGCCAGGGTCAATGACATCATTTACCATACACAGATCAAGAACAACTCCAACTCCGCCTCCATGTGGGGCAACAGAGTTTCCAAGATTTCCTTTGAGAGCGGGGTAAAAGCCATCTCCTGTGCCCATCTGTTCCACGGCTGCACGGGGCTTACCTCGGTGGATCTCAGCGGCCTGAACACGTCCGGGGTCCAGAATTTCAGCGATATGTTCACCAACTGCATCCATCTGGGCTACGTGGATTTCACGGGACTGGATACTTCCTCCGCCCAGGATTTTCACAGCATGTTCAAGGGCTGTGCCGCACTGCAGGACGTGATCTGGGGCGGCATCGACACCTCCCGGGTGGCCTCCACGGTGGATATGTTCAACGGATGCGGGGCGCTGACCAATATGGATCTGTCCGGCCTGAACCTGAACAATGTGACCAAAAGCAGCGCCATGTTCTACAACTGCAGCCAGATCAAGCGCTTCAATCTGCAGAACTGGGACATGAGCGGGAATTTCAACGGTGCCAATATGTTTACCAACTGCCTGGGCATGGTGAGTGTGGACACGCCGTTAAATCTGACGGTGGAGATCGACCTTCCCGTGACGCTGGTGGATGCGCAGAAGAAAAAATATACCCAGCTGCCCATGAATCTGACCACCACCAAGCACCTGGTGATCCCGGGAGACGAGAGTGCGAAGGAAGCCTGGATCAGAGCCTTCATTGCCAGAATGTACAATGTGGCCCTGGGCCGGGATTACGATGCCGAAGGGTACGAGAACTGGGTGCAGCTTCTGATGAACGATTCCATCGATGGCGCCGGTGTGGGTGCCGGATTTATCCTGAGCCAGGAGTTCAAAAACAGGAATCTGTCCAATCCCGATTTCGTGGCACTCCTGTACCGCGTCTTTTTTGCAAGAGAGCCGGATCAGGCGGGATATGAACACTGGCTGAACATGCTGAACAGGGGCTCCAAGCGGAAAGTCGTCCTGGCGGGCTTTATCAACTCTCCGGAGTTTGCCAACACCTGTGCGGATTACGGGATCCGGCAGGGGCACATGGATCTGACCCCTGAGGATCTGGAGACGGACGACAGCGTCTACCGGGACAAGGTGCTGGATTTCATCCGCCGGATGTATCTGGTGGCTCTGAACCGGGAAGGGGAAGAGTGGGGCGTCTATATGTGGACGGAAAAGATCATGATCGGTGAGGTCTCCGTTCAGGATGTGGCTTCCTACGGCTTCTACATGTCCCCCGAGTATCAGAACCGGAACCGCGCGGACACGGAGTTTATCACAGATCTCTACGAGGGACTCTTTGACAGGACCCCGGATCTGTCGGAGATCTATCACTGGCTCTACCGTCTGGAACAGGGCGAGAGCAGGGAGAGCGTGATCTACGGATTTACCAGGTCCGAGGAATTTTCAAATATGCTGGCAAGCTTCGGACTCTGAGGGCGTCCGGGACAGAAAGGAAAGAGCATGATCAAAAGTATGACCGGCTTCGGCCGCGGTGAGGTGACGGAGAACGATCTGAAATTCACGGTGGAGCTGAAGAGCGTGAACCACCGCTATCTGGATATGAACGTGAAGCTCCCCAAGAGCCTGAACTTTTTTGAATCCGCCATCCGCCAGGAGCTGAAGAATTACATCTCCCGCGGCAAAGTGGATGTGTATGTGACCTACGAGAATCTGGGGGAATCCTCCAGCCGCATCACCTACCATAAGGAGGTGGCGGAGGAGTATCTCTCCTATATGAAGCAGATGAGCGAGGACTTCGGCCTGGAGAACGATGTCCGCGTGGCGAAACTGGCTTCCATGCCGGATGTGCTGGTGATGGAGGAGGAAGAGACCGACGAGGAAGAGCTCTGGAAGGCACTGAAAAAGGCGGTGGATATCGCCGCAGAGGGTTTCGTCAAAACGAGAGAAGCGGAAGGCGAGCGCCTGAAGGAAGACCTGCTGGGAAAGCTGGATACCATCGCGGGGCTCGTGGCCTTCATCGAGGAGCGATCCCCGCAGATCGTCACCGAATACCGGGAGCGGATCCAGACCAGAGTCTGTGAGATCCTGGGGGATACTCAGGTGGACGAGGGGAGACTTCTGACGGAGGTGACGGTTTTTGCCGACAAGGTCTGCGTGGACGAGGAGATCGTCCGCTTGAAGAGCCACATAGACGGCATGAAAAAGGAACTGACGGACGGCGGCAGCATCGGCCGTAAGCTGGACTTCATCACCCAGGAGATGAACCGGGAGGCCAATACCACCCTGTCGAAAACCACCGACCTGGAGATCTCCAATCGCGGCATCGAGCTGAAAACGGAGATTGAGAAGGTCCGTGAGCAGATCCAGAACATTGAATGATCATCGGAGGTAACATGGCATCATGAAAAAAGGCATTTTGATGGTGATCTCCGGTTTTTCCGGAGCCGGCAAGGGAACGCTGGTAAAGCGCCTTCTGGCAGAGCACGAGGATTACGTGCTGTCCGTTTCCATGACCACCCGGAAGCCCCGGGAGGGAGAGCGGGATGGTGTGGATTATTTTTTCACCGACCGGGAGACCTTTGAAAAGACCATTGCCGAGGGCGGCCTCATCGAGTACGCCAGCTACGTGGGGAACTATTACGGCACCCCCAAGGCTTACGTGGAGGATCAGCTCTCCAAAGGCAACAACGTGATCCTGGAGATCGAGATCCAGGGAGCCCGGAATATCAAAAAGATCTACCCTGACAGTCTGCTGCTTTTCGTGACACCCCCTTCCGCCGCAGAGCTGGAGCGCCGCCTGAAAGGGCGCGGCACCGAGACGGATGATGTCATCGCAGGGCGCCTTGCGAGAGCCGCGGAAGAGTCATTGGGGATTGACGATTATGACTATATTGTGGTAAATGATGATTTGGACACTTGCGTAGAGACAGTGGATGCGCTGGTGGAGGCTGCCCGTTCGCAGCCCATCCGAATGAAAGAACTGATCGGCCAGCTCCGGGAAGAGCTGGAAGCCTATCGAAAGTAAGAAACGCGAAAAAGGAGAAAAAGAATGTTACACCCTTCTTATGTTGAAATGATCAATGCAGTAAATGCACAGGCTGAAAATCCGGACCAGCCTCTGGTAAGCAGCCGCTACTCCATCGTGATGGCTACCGCAAAGCGCGCACGCCAGATCGTGGCCGGCGATGAGCCCATGGAAGGCTTCCCCGGAGACAAGCCCCTTTCCATCGCTGTGGAGGAGATCTATCAGGGAGATGTGCAGCTCCTTCCCGGCGACGAACAGTGAAGATCCTTCCGGTCAGCCTGGGATGTGACAAAAATCTGGTAGATTCCGAAAAAATGCTGGGGATCCTGGCAGATCGCGGATATGCGTTCACGGATGATGAAGAGGAGGCGGAAGGCGCTCTTGTCAACACCTGCTGCTTCATCGGGGACGCGAAGGAGGAGAGCATTCAGACCCTCCTCCGCCTGGCGGAACTTCGGAAGAGCGGTCAGCTAAAGGCCCTGGTGGTGGGAGGATGTCTCTCCCAGCGTTATCAGGAACAGATCCGGGAGGAGATTCCGGAGGTGGACGCCTGCATCGGCACCATGGCCATCACTGCTGTCGCGGATACCTTTGATGCCGTTCTGGCGGGCCGTTCCGAGAACCATTATGAACCCTTGAGCAGTGATCCGACTGTGGAGACGAGACGTATTGTCACCACGGGCGGACATTTTGCGTATTTGAAAATAGCGGAAGGCTGCGACAAAAACTGCACCTACTGCATCATTCCGAAGGTCAGAGGCCCCTATCGCTCCGTGCCCATGGAGGCGCTGCTGCGGGAGGCTGCGGAGCTGGCAAGCGCCGGCGTGAAGGAACTGATCCTGGTGGCCCAGGAGACGACCATCTACGGCAAGGACCTCTACGGGAAAAAATCCCTGCCGGAGCTCCTGCACGCCCTGTGCGGGATCGAAGGCATCGAGTGGATCCGCATCCTCTACGGATATCCGGAGGAGCTGACGGAGGAGATCATCGAGACCATCGCCACGGAGCCGAAGATCTGTCACTATCTGGATCTTCCCATCCAGTCGGCAAGTGACCGGATCCTGCGGGCCATGGGACGGCGGACCTCGCAGCAGAGTCTGCGGGAAGTGATCGGCAGGCTCAGGGAGCGGATCCCGGACATCTGTCTGCGCACCACGCTGATCGCCGGATTCCCCGGGGAGACCCAGGAGGATTTCGAGGAGACCTACCGCTTCGTCAACGAGATGGAGTTTGACCGACTGGGGGTATTTGCCTACTCTCAGGAGGAGGATACCAAAGCTGCCCTTCTGCCGGACCAGGTGCCGGAGGAGGTGAAGGAAAGCAGACGGGAAGAACTCATGGAGCTGCAGCAGGCTGTGGTCTTCGACAGGATCGAGGAGATGATCGGCCGCGAGCTTACCGTGATGGTGGAAGGAAAAGTGGCGGATGAGGATGTGTATGTCACCCGCACTTATCGGGACGCGCCGGATGTGGACGGATACCTGTTCCTGCATACGGATGCGACCTTCAATACCGGAGACTTTGTGAAGGTGAAAGTAACACAGGCCCGGGAATATGATCTGGTGGGAGAATTGATCAATGACTGATGAAAAAGGCAAGGAAAAACAACCGATCTGGAATGTCCCCAATATCCTGACCATGATCCGCGTGGTGCTGATCATTCCCTTTGTGATCCTGCTTTTGGTGGGAAGAGCGGAATGGAACGGCAGCGGCGGGATCCTGTATTGTGTCCTGGCAGAGGCCATCTTCATCATCGCCAGCCTGACGGATCTGGTGGATGGCAAGATCGCCCGGAAGTACAACCTGGTGACGAACTTCGGTAAATTCATGGATCCCCTGGCGGACAAGCTCCTGGTATGTGCGGCGCTCATCTGCCTGGTGGATATGAGCAAGATCCCTGCCTGGGTGGTCATCGTGATCATTTCCAGAGAGTTTATCATCAGCGGATTTCGTCTGGTGGCGTCCGATGCCGGGATCGTTATCGCAGCCAGCTACTGGGGGAAGTTCAAGACGACCTTCCAGATGCTGATGATCATCACCATGCTGGCAGAACCACTGCTGGCAGGATTCCGGTGGTTCACCGCTTTGGCACAGTCCCTCATGTGGATCGCGCTGCTGCTGACGGTGATCTCCCTGATCGACTATCTGTACAAGAACCGCAAAGTGATGCTGTAGGCTGCGTGCTTCCGAAAGGAGGACTGTATGACAGTAGAGATTATCTGTGTCGGTACCGAAATACTCATGGGCAATATCGTCAACACCAACGCCGCATTTCTGGCGGAGGGCTGCGCTGCCCTGGGCCTGAACAACTACTTCCAGACGGTGGTGGGTGACAATGAGGAACGCCTGACCTGGGCCATCAAAACGGCCATGGGCCGTTCGGATATCATCCTCATCTCCGGTGGTCTGGGACCCACGGAGGATGATCTGACCAAGGAAGTGACCGCAAAGGTGACGGGACATAACCTCATCGAGGATGAATACAGCCGTAAGGCCATCGAGGAGTTCTTCAAAAAGCGGGGCACCAAGCCCACGAAGAACAACTGGAAGCAGGCCCTGATCCCGGAGGGCGGGAGAGCCATTCCCAATCCCAACGGCACGGCCCCCGGCATCCTGCTGGAAGAGAAGAAGTGTACCCTGATCCTGATGCCCGGCCCCCCTGCGGAGCTTCGCCCCATGTTTGAGCAGCAGGTGGCTCCTTATCTGGCAGAGCGCAGTGAGCAGGTGATCGTCTCCAGGACGGTGAAGCTCTGCGGCGTGGGAGAGAGCAAGGCGGAGGAACTGATCAAGGACCTCATCGATTCTCAGTCCAATCCCACCATTGCCACCTATGCCAAGATCGGCGAGGTGCATATCCGCGTCACCGCGGGAGCGGAGTCCGAGAAGGAAGCGAAGAAGCTCTTAAAGCCGGTGGTAAAGGAGATCAAGAGCCGCTTCGGCAACAAGGTCTACTCTTCGGAGGTGGATGAGACCCTGGAGGAAGCGGTGGTAGCGCTCCTGCTGGAAAACGGCCTTACCGTGGCGACGGCAGAGTCCTGCACCGGAGGTCTCCTCTCCGGCAGACTGGTGAATATCCCCGGCGTCTCCGAAAGCCTGAAGACGGGCCTGGTGACCTACTCCAACAAAGCAAAACGGAAGCTTCTGGGGGTGAAAAAAGCCACCCTGCAAAAGCATACCGCTGTGAGCCGTCAGACCGCCGAGGAGATGGTGAAAGGACTGGCTTCCATGAGCAAAGCGGACCTGTGTGTCAGTATCACGGGATACGCGGGACCTGTGGCGGAGGAAGGCCAGGAGATCGGCCTCGTGTACATCGGCTGCGGGCTCAAAGGAAAGGTCCGCGTGAAGGAATATCACTTCACCGGTAACCGCCAGATGATCCGGGACCGTGCTGTGGTCCAGGCGCTGGTGCTTATGAGAGAAGCAATGCTGGAGTACTTCACGGAGAATCAGACCGCAGAGAAGAATTAGTGGATCACGCATTTGACAGGATGCGTGCTTCGGAACGGAACGGGATCCGGATAGGTAAAATGCCGCAGAAGAGAAATCTTCTGCGGCATTTTGTGTGTTGATCGTTCGAGCGCAAGCCCGCTTAATGTTCGGCTGGGTTTGGAGCTTTAGGAAATGGCATGGAGGATACGATCCATGGAATACCCTCTGCGAAGGAGGTAGGATACGATCCTCCGGCGCATCGCTTCATCCGCCTGCTCCGGCTTGTAGTGCTTCTTCTGCAGGAGCATCCGTAAGGAGGCATCCTCATCCTCCGTGAGCCCCAGTTCCTCGCATTCCTGCCAGGCTTTCTCAAAGGAATCCTCCGATACGCCCTTGCGCTGCAGCTCCATCAGAAGCCTGCGCCTGCCTCTGTCCTTGCAATGGTAGCGGATGTAGTCCGCGGCATAGCGCACATCGTCCGTGTAGCCGTAGGAGGCGACATATGTCAGCGTGTCGGAGATGATGTTCTCGGGGTATCCGCCCTCCCGCAGCTTTCTCGCCAGCTCTGCTTCCGTGTAGGATTTCGACTGCAGCATGTTCATGGCGCGGAGCTTCGCCCGTTTCGGAAGGACCTCGTTCATGATCTGTGCATAGGATTCTTCGCTCAGATCCTCCCCTTCCCGGATGTGAAAGCGGTTCAACTCTCCCTTATAGAGAACAAAGGCATATTCACCGTCCAGAAATACCCGGCTCCTGCTTTTGTTCAGGGGAAGGATCTGCGAGACGATCAAGCCTCCTCCCTGGCTTTGGCGGCCTTACCGGATGCCTTCGCTTCCGCAGCGGGTGCTTCCTCCTCCGCCTTCCCGTCCAGACCGTAGAAGGAACGGACTGCCTGCTCCACCTCGGCAAAGACTGCCGGATTGTCCTTCAGGTACTGCTTTGCATTCTCGCGGCCCTGGCCGATCTTGTCCCCCTTGTAGGCGAACCATGCGCCGGACTTCACGATGATATTGGCATCCGTAGCCTTGTCCAGGATATCTCCCACAATGCTGATGCCCTCGCCGAACATGATATCGAACTCCGCCTCCTTGAAGGGAGGGGCTACCTTGTTCTTCACGACCTTCACGCGGGTGCGGTTACCGATGACCTCGCCGGCCTGCTTGATGGACTCGATGCGGCGCACATCCAGACGGACGGAAGCGTAGAACTTCAGGGCACGGCCGCCGGTGGTGGTCTCGGGATTACCGAACATGACGCCCACCTTCTCACGGAGCTGGTTGATGAAGACCACACAGCAGTTGGACTTGCTGATGACGGCGGTGAGCTTCCGCAGTGCCTGGCTCATGAGGCGGGCCTGGAGACCTACGTGCGCATCGCCCATATCTCCCTCGATCTCTGCCTTGGGAACCAGAGCTGCGACGGAGTCCACCACGACGATATCGATGGCGCCGGAACGGACCATGGTCTCGGCAATCTCCAGCGCCTGCTCGCCGCTGTCGGGCTGAGAGATGTAGAGATTGTCGATGTCGACGCCGATATTCTTAGCGTATACGGGATCCAGTGCGTGTTCCGCATCGATAAAGCCTGCGATGCCGCCCCGCTTCTGAACCTCTGCGATCATATGAAGCGTAACGGTGGTCTTACCACTGGACTCGGGTCCGTAGATCTCAACGATCCTGCCCTTCGGGATGCCGCCCTGCCCCAGTGCGATGTCGAGGCTGATGGAACCGGTGGGGATGGTCTCCACCTTCATCTGTGCGGCGGGATCGCCCAGTCGCATGACCGCACCCTTGCCGTACTGCTTCTCCAGCTGGCTCAGGGCCGCTTCCAACGCTTTTTTCTTCTCTTCGTTTTCCATAAAAAATTTCTCCTTTTCAGGAACAAATGTTCGCATCACTAAAGACTACATTAAAACATCTGTTCGACTTTGTCAACGCATTTTTTGCGCCGAAATGAACTGCTACAACAGTGCAGTAAAGAGCTGCGTACGCCGGCGCAGACTTACTGCGGAAAATCACCGCATGCAAGTACAGTGTAATACAACATCAGGTAAAAAAAGTCTCTCAAAAAGGGAAAGATCGGGGAATCCCCGAAAGAAGGCGGTGGCCCGCCCGCGTAACGAGACTATAGCACAACCGGACGGCCCGCGCAAGAAGTATTTTTCGCCATGGAAAAACTTTGAAAAATACCTTCGGCGGTTTATGATAGGAGACGGAGCAGAGATCTTTCGGACCGATCATGCGGAAAGGAACGGGCAGGACGGATGAACGATAAGAAAACACGCAATTCCAATTTAGAGCTGGTGCGGATCCTGTGCATCGTCGCCATCATTGCGGATCACTACACCGGACAGGGGGCTTTGAGTGAACTCGGGAACCCGGTGGTCGCCTTATTCTACGCGGCCTGCGACTCTCTGTCCCGGGTGGCCTGCAGCGTCTTTTTTATCATCACCGCCTGGTTTACGGTGGGAACCCCCTTCCGGGCAAAACGGGTGTTGCACGTGTGGCTCACCGGATTTTGCTATTCCCTGGTGCTCACCGTATTCTGTGCCCTGCATCTGAAAAATGTCAGCGGATTTCAGCTCTACTCCGCCTTTTTCCCGCTGGAGCAGGATATGCTGTGGTTCGTGAACTGTTACATCCTGCTGATGCTTTTTTCACCGCTGCTGAATCAGCTTTTTTTGCCGAAAAACAAGCGGCTGGCGGAGTACCTCCTGATCCTCTTCGGATTCCTGATGGTGCTCTACACCACTGCGGGGAACGACCGCTTCCAGTTTGGAAACGGTGCCGTCATCGACCTGGGATTTTTCGTGAACGAGCT
>JAILAF010000057.1 GCA_024681775.1 Lachnospiraceae bacterium | reverse complement strand
GGACATCAACCGTGTGGCGGTCTGCATCCACAAAACCTTCCATCCGGACAAGGTGAATTTCGGTGCCTATGGTGATACCATGCATCATCTGCATGTGCACATCGTGCCCAAGTACCGTGACGGATACGAGTGGGGCGGCGTCTTTGCCATGAACCCCCACGAGAAGGAGCTGACGGATGCGGAGTACGCGGAGCTCATCGAGCGGATCCGGGAGAATTTGTAGGGATAGGACAGATGGGGACAAAAAAGAACCCCGATTCGCGGTATAGTTAAGTGGTAGCAAACCGACATACATCACCACCTAAAGGAGGCGCCATGGAGTACAGGACACTGGGAAAAACGGGCCTGCGGGTCAGCGAGATCGGATTCGGCGGAGAGTGGCTGGAGCGGCATGATGCGGCGCACTCTGTGGCGCTGTTGAAATACGCGCATGATCAGGGGATCAACATCCTGGATTGCTGGATGCCGGATCCCAAGTCCAGAGACATCATCGGAGAAGCTTTTGTGGGCTGTCGGGAGGACTGGTACGTGCAGGGGCACATCGGCTCCACCTACCAGAACGGCCAGTATGTGAGATCCAGGGATATGAAGTATGTGCGTCCCGCCTTTGAAGATCTGCTGCAGCGCCTGCACACCGACTATATTGACCTGGGCATGATCCATTACATCGATTCCGTGGATGAGTGGAACCGGGTGATGGGAGGCGGCGAGTATCTGGACTATGTAAAGGAGCTCCATGCGAAGGGCATCATCCGCCACATCGGCCTCAGCACCCACAATCCCGTCATCGGGAAGCTGGCGGTGGAGACCGGGTTTATCGAGATGATCCTCTTCAGCATCAATCCCGCCTTCGACATGCGCCCTGCCACGGAGGACCTGGACACCATGTGGGAAGGGTACGATCAGGGGCTTTCCGGCATCGATCCCGAGAGAGCCCGTTTCTACCAGATGTGTGAGGAGCAGAACGTGGGCATCACCGTCATGAAAGGGTACTTCGGCGGCGCATTGCTGGATCCGGAGCGTTCCCCCTTTGGGGTGGCCTTTACGCCGGTGCAGCTCCTGCATTACGCCCTGACGAGGCCCGGCGTGGCTTCCGTCCTCGTGGGCTATGACGGGCCGGAGCAGGTGGATGAAGCCGTTTCCTATGAGACGGCCACCGACGACGCGCGGGACTATGCCTCCGTCATCGCAGGTGCGCCCCTCCATTCTTACAGCGGGGTGTGTACCTACTGTGGACATTGCAAGCCCTGCCCGGTGGACATCGACATCGCCATGGTGAACAAATTCTACGATCTGGCCACGGCCCAGAGCGAGACGCCTCAGAGCGTTCTGGAGCATTACAAAGCGCTGGATCACAGAGCATCCGAGTGCATCGGATGCAAAGGGTGCGAGAGCAGATGTCCCTTCGGGGTGGAGATCGCGGACCGCATGCGGAAGGCTGCGGCGCTCTTTGAGCCAGAATAAGCCCAAAGGGCTTATTCCTTTCAAATGCTGACAATAGAGCGCAAAGCGGTCTATTGTAGAGCCCGAATAAGATCAGGAGAAAACGATTTGAAAGAATACGAAGCATTGCTAACGGAAGAGCAGCGGGAGAAGCTTACGAGGCTCCGGGAGATCCTGGTGGATCTGGGGAGCCTGGCGGTGGGATTTTCCGCGGGAGTGGATTCCACATTGCTGCTGGCGGTAGCCGCAGAAGTCCTGGGAGACAAGGCCCTGGCGGTGACTGCGGTGGATGCCGCTTTTCCGGAGCGGGAGGAGCAGGAAGCGGAAGCTTTCTGCGCAGAGCGCGGGATCCGGCACGTCGTCTGCCGGGTGGATCCCATGCAGCTGGAAGCGTACCGGAACAATGCGCCGGACAGGTGCTACCACTGCAAGCGCTATATCTTCTCGGAGATCATCAGAGTCGCCGGGGAGAACGGGATCTCGTATGTGGCGGAAGGCTCCAACATGGACGATCTGGGAGATTATAGGCCGGGACTTAAGGCGGTGACAGAACTGTCAGTTCAGAGCCCGCTGCGGGAGGCGGGACTCTACAAGGCGGACATCCGGCAGATCGCGAAGGCTATGGGACTTCCCATCTGGAACAAGCCAGCCTACGCATGCCTGGCGACTCGCCTGGTCTACGGCGAGGAGATTACGGAGGAGAAGCTCCGCAGGATCGGCAGCGCCGAGCAGTTCCTCATTGAGCACGGGTTTCTGGAGGAGCGGGTGCGCATGCACGGGGACATTGCCAGGATCGAGGTGCCCCCTGCAGACATTCCCCGCCTGGCTGCGGAGGAGATGCGGGAAGCCGTATATGAGGAGTTCCGGAGGCTGGGCTTTTCCTTTGTTACCCTGGACCTGAAGGGGTACCGGATGGGGAGCATGAACGCGACGATCAAGGCGTAGCTCAGAGGTTGGAATTCGGAGAGAAGAGAGAGACGGATTATAAAAAGGGGTCGGCGTGAGCCGGCCCCTTTTTTCGATGCAAAAAAATCCGGCAAGGGAAACGATTGCTTTCCTTGCCGGTGATCCTTATCCACGTTTGGATCCCGCCCGATCGTCGCTGCGGATGATGCGGTTTAAGTCCGAGGGTGCGGGAGTCACGATCCGCCCGCTGGCGTCGTATTTGGTGAGGATGGATGTGCTCCTGGCAGGGGTCCGCCTGCCGTAGTCGGAGATGAGCCGCTGGAAGGCTGCTTCGTCCCCGGCCTGCAATGC
>JAILAF010000127.1 GCA_024681775.1 Lachnospiraceae bacterium | reverse complement strand
GGACATGAGGTGCACCCAGAAGTCCACTTCCTCCTGCGCAGGAACTCTCTGGAAGACAGTGTCATAGAGTCCCGTTACCAGGATCACCACAGGTGCTTCGTTGGGACACCCGGCGATGGTGCAATGAGCGGCCTGGATGGTTCCCAGGGCAGGGACATATTCCAGTCCCGTGCCGCAGCTTACGCCGTAGGAATCGCACAGGTTCATAAACTCGGGACTGGTAAGGAACCCCTGCGCCACCATCTCTCTGGAGTAGCCTTCATCCATGAGAAGGGTCCAGCCGTTCTTCCCGTCCGCATCCGCTGCTCTGTCAAAGAGTCCCAGGTACAGGTAATCCAGGAAGTGGTCATTACACATGTTTCTGCTGATGAACTCGGGGCTGAAGATAAATCCTGCAGCTGCCTGTCCCGCAGTGATGGATCCGTTTGTGATCTGGGAAGCCCAGCCCTCCACTTCCTCCTGTCCGGGATTGCGGTCCAGGAAGACATGATACAAGCGGGTCACGAAACCGCTGACTCCTTCCGGCTCCGGGGTAGGATCCGGCGTCGGGTCAGGAGCAGGATCCGGTATGGGGTCGGGCGTCGGCTCCGGTTCCACGGTCCTGGTCACACGGTAAGTTTTGGTCAGGCAGGTCACTGTCTCCGGCGCTGCGATAATGTCAAGCCCCGCAGGGGAGTCCACCAGTTCCGCTGTGTAGAGACCATAATCCGTGCAGCCGTTCACCACAAAATACCGGTAACCGTCCACGGTAAAATAGGGATTCTCATGATTTCCGGAGTAACAATCCTCATCAGGGTCACAATTGGACCAGTCCTTTGTCTCCGGCACCAGGGACGCCCAGTCTGCAAACCCTCCCTGCTCGGGCTCATGGCCCCCGGGGAAAGAGCCGTCGGAGTTCATCCCGATGGCATTGTAGTCCATATAGATCCAGGAACCGAAGCTGTCATCATCGAAGGTAACATCCAGCAGAAACCAGTGATGGTGAAGCTTTACATAGTTCCAGGCATGACCTGCGGAGGTGACATTCAGGGTAGGAATCCCAAGTTTCGTCAGCAAAAGGCCCGTAGCAGCGGCATATCCCCCGCATACAGTCTTCCCGTCATGGATCAGGGAAAAGGCACCCTGGTCCCAGTCGATCATACGGGTATATTCATCGTATTTCAGGCTGTAATCCCTCACTGCATCGTGATCATAGGTGCAATTTGTGCAGATCAGGTCATGAATGATATGCTCCTTCTCCTCGGGAAGTTCCGCTGCATCGGCCTGTGCTACCCAGTCATCCACCACAGTGCGGAACTCCTCAATGGCCGCAGCTCTGGCGGGGCCGCTCTGAAATGCCTGATACACGGACACACCACCCGCATAGGAACTGATGCTGTTGCTCAGGACGAAAAACTGGGGGTGGCTGAGTTTAAACATATAGTTCAACTGGGTACCATCCAGATGATCCAGGGTCAGGTCATCCGAATCCACGCGGATAAATCCGACGGTTGAGGTACTGTCGCCCATCACGGCGATGCAGGCAGCCTCCATCCTGCTCCAGAGCCTGCGCTCATCCGCGGTCAGCAGCTGATAGGCCTCTGTGGGATGATATTGCATCCAGTAAGCTGCGTCGGGAAGAGCCGCCTGGGCAGCAGAACCTTCCGGCTCCCGCTCTTCGTAATAAAACGTCAGGGCAGGGTCCGGCTCCTCCGTAAGGGGAAGGACCACCAGATCGGCGGGAATCGCCTGCCGTTCTGCATCCTGCACCGCAGTAAAGCCCGAAGAGCACTCCTCGGGCAGTCCCTGCGCATTTACGGGCAGGGCCAAGCTCTGCAGCATCAGGAAAAAAGTCAATATCAGACAGATCTGTTTTTTCATTCGTTCACTCCAAAATCATAAGTGTCCTGCGCCGAAGCGCCCTTTGGATAGCTGCCACCTGCAGCTCTCCTGTCTGCGCATAAGAGTATAGCACCGAGAAGGGGAAAAAGGAATCGGACCCTCGTTGTCACACAAAAAAGGCATGTGCGAAGTCTCGCACATGCCTCAAATCAAGCAAAGATCACTCCTTGACAGCGCCTACATTCACGCCCTTCACAAAATAGTTCTGCAGGAAGGGATAGAGGATCATGAAAGGCAGGATCGCGCATACAATGCCGGCATAGTACAGGGTATCCTGGGACACCTTATACGCCGTGGTCGGCGTATCGCCGTCCATGACCATGACTCGGAGGATGTACTGGAAGTTCACCTGGTCACGGTCTGTGATATAAATCTGCACAGTGCTGTAATCGTTCCACACCGTCACGGCATACATCAGACCGATGGATGCCAGAGCCGCCTTAGACAGCGGAAGCACGATCCGGAAGAAGATCCCCATGGGAGAACATCCGTCGATGCGGGCTGCCTCGTAGAGGGATGCGGGGATGCCTTCAAAGAAGTTCCGCATCAGGACCAGATTGTAGACATTCATGCCGTGCTTTACGATGAGGATCCACATGCTGTTCACCAGACCCAGCTGCTTCATGATCAGATACTCGGGGATCATACCGCCGGAGAAGATCATGGTAAAGAGCAGGAAGTAGGAGAACAGATTTCTGCCGGGCATATCTTCCTGGCAGAGAACGTAGCCTCCCAGGGTGGACATGACCAGACCCAGAAGCATTCCGACCACAGTGGTGATCACGGAATTGATAAAGGGCCGCAGGAGCTTTTTCGTGGTAAAGATGGTCAGATAACCGTCTACCGTGGGCTGGGTGGGCCAGAGCTTGAACTGGTACACACCCACCGCGCTGAAGGAGCCAACCAGCACCTTCCAGATGGGAATCATCACGATCAGAGCGATGATGATGAACACCAGATAATTGATGACATCAAATGCACGGATTTTCTTTTTGGGCTTTCTGTAAGCAGTCTTTTCCATAGCCATAGCGCTGCCCTCCTATATGATCCCGCGTCCGCGAACTTTCTTGGAAGCAAAGTTGCAGACCAGGACGAGTACGCAGCCTACCAGACTCTTAAAGAGACCGACAGCCGTCGTATAACCGTAGTTCGGGAGAGCGGTCATAAAGCCCTCGCGGTAGATATATGTGGAAATAACGTCCGCAACCTTGTACACACGGGTGTTGTACATAACGAAGACAGACTCAAAGAGGTTCATGACCTTCGCCAGGTTGAGGATCAGAACGATCAAAATCGTATTGGCCAGAGCCGGCACCGTCACATTCCAGATCTTCTGCATGCGGGATGCGCCGTCGATATCGGCGGCTTCATAGAGCTCTGGATTGATGCCGGAAAGGGTAGCGAGGAAGATAACGGTTCCCCAGCCGGTCTCCTTCCAGACATTGACCATGTAATAGATCGGTCTCCACCAGACCTTACTGTGCATAAAGTCGATGCTCTTCTCGATGACGCCCCAGCTCTTCAGGGTCTCATTGACAAAGCCCGAGGAAGACTTCGAAAGGAACAGCGTGAAGATTGCAGCGACCACTGCCCAGGACATAAAATGAGGCAGATAGATGACCGTCTGCAGCGTCTTCTTGGCAACCATGTTGCCCATCTCATTCAGGAAGACGGAAATGATCACCGATGCAAAGGTGGTGATCAGAAGCTTAATGACCGACAACTGCAGGGTATTGAAAAACGCCCTCCAGAAGTCCTTCGTTTTAAACATTTCTCTGAAATTGTCCAGGCCGATGAATTCAAAATTCTTCAGAGAGTAATCGTAGAACGAATAACGTACTCCCAGCATAGGCCAGTAGTAGACAATCAGGACATAGATAAAGACCGGTAAAAACATCAGATAGTAGCCTCTACTGTTCCACATTCTGATGCTTAACGGCTTCTTGCGGATCGGCTGACCCGATGAAGTGGTGACCGTTTTCTGCTTACCCATCGCATCCCATCTCTTTCTTAATAATATCTAGTCTTTGTCCCCAAAAAATGCCCTGCCGGGGGGCGTCTGCCGCCCAGGCAGGACATCTTAATTGTAGAACAAACGGCTTTGGCTTGCAAGAATTTCACCCGCGCAAAACCCTTAAAAAACTGTGAATTACTGAGCGTTCAGCTCGTCAAGGATCTGAGCTACGATATCGCCGAACTCATCGGTGTACTCTTCCATAGCTTCCTGAGCGGTGAGCTCGCCTGCAACAACCAGGTTCATGAGCTCCGTCTTCTTGGAGATCAGATCCTCCTGATTAGCGGTCAGAGTCTCGCAGGATGCAGCTGCGGGAGCGTCAACACAGTTGGTGGTGAAGAACTGGTTGCCCTTGGTAACAAGCTCATCATCGTCGACGAAGCCGTTGGTCAGAGGAGCGATGACAAGGACGGAATCCAGGTGATTCTTCTTCCAGACAGCGTTCGGATCGTTGGGGGACTGCTTCAGATGGAACTCGCCCTCCTCATAGGAGTAATCCTTTCTCTTGTCGGGATCGTCAGCGTTGGTGGAGAACTCCTCAGCATGGATGGACCAGTGAACATCCTCTGCGCCGTAGGTCCAAAGGGTCTGAACTCTGTCGCCGTCCAGCATGGTTTCAAGCAGTGCATCGAAGATCGCCTGCTCACGAGCGTCGCTGCCGTCGCCGTCATCGGTGATGACCCAAACGGGAGCCTCACGGTTGATATAGCCGCCCCAGGTGTCAACGATCTCCTTGATGGGAGGAAGCTGAACCAGTCTGTCATCGCCGAGAGCGTCATCAACCTCGTTCTTGGACATGTTGTTGGTAAGGGTTCTCAGCCAGGTACCTGCCCAGTAGGTGAACACACCTTCGGAGGTGGACTGATCGTTGGAGAAGAACTTCTCACGTGCCTGCTTGGTGCCGGCTTCCTCGGTATCAGGATCGATGATGCCGTCAGCGTAAGCCTTAGCCAGTCTCTCAAGAGCGTCAACGGTAGCCTGCTCGGTGAAGCCGTCTACCCACTGACCGTCCTTCTGATAGAAGGAAGGATATGCGCCCTGCCAGAACTCAGGCATGTAGTTGATGTAAGGAGCCTCATCCAGCTTACCGAAGCCTGCTGCGATGACACCGTAGGTGCCTGCGGAGCCGTTGCCGTCGGGATCGTCGTTGGTGAAGGCAAGAAGCAGATTGTAGTAATCATCAAAGGTCTTGATGTCATCGACAGTCTTGCCGACAGCATCCAGCCAGGACTGCTTGATGTAGGTAACGCAACCGTTGCCGTAGGTAGGAGCAAAGCCGTAAAGCTTGCCGTCAGCCGTCTTCATGTTCTCGTTGACGGTAGGCAGGGTAACGCGTGCCTGGAACTCTGCATTGTCATAAGCAGATGCCATATCCCAAAGGATACCGGTGGTCTGATACTGGCGATACATGGAAGCGCTCATGATCATCGCATCGGGGTAATCAGCATCGCCTACGCTGGAGGTAGCCAGCATTCTGGAAACGGTTCCGGCGTAATCGGAGTGATCCAGCTGGGTGATGACCAGGTCGATGGGGTGGCCGAGCTTTTCGCCTACAGCCTCTTCCCACTGAGCCTCGAACTCCTGCTGACCGCTGTCTACGGTAGCGGTAAGGGTACCGTCTACAACAATGTGGAGCTTCTCAAGAACATAGTCCTCTGCAGCAGCGGTATCGGTGCTTGCAGCGGTGTCAGTGCTTGCCGTGTCGGTGCTTGCCGTGTCGGTGCTTGCGCTGCTGGAAGAGCTGCTGGTGTCGGGCGCGGAGGCAGGAGCCTCATCGGAAGCGCCGCAGGCTGCCATAGAAACAACCATAGCGGAAGCAAGAAGTACGGATAAAACTTTCTTCTTCATTTTTTTCCTCCCATAGAAAATAGAAAAGATTGATTCTTGTGAGTTTTCCCTCTCACACTATTAACTCTATCATCAATATTTTCATTTAGCAAGCATTTTTTGAAAGCACTTACACACAAAAATTGCACTAGTTTTTCGTTAAAAATCCCCATTTCCTCCGAGGAGAAAATGGGGTGTAACTGGTTTCATCTTGGAAACGCTTTCACTCTGTTTTCATGTTTTGTTACATATGAGAAAGGATCTGTTCCATCAGCGCCAGATCCTCCGGGGTCGTCACCTTCAGATTCTCATAAGATCCTTCCGCGAGGTGAACGGTGCCGGAAGTGAAGCGCTCGTACACGCAGGCGTCGTCGGTGATGTCCTTCGGTGCCTTTCCTTCGTATGCCTTCACCATCGCTTCATAAGCGTCCCGGATCTCCGGAAAGAAAAAGGCCTGGGGCGTCTGGATGTTCCACACGCTGGACCGCACGGGGGTATCGATCACAAAGCCCTTTTCGTCGGCGATGCGCACGGTGTCCTTACTGGGAACCGCAGCCACCCCGCTGCCGTACCGGAGCACGCTCTCATAGCAGCGCTCCAGGATCCCCTCCGTCAGGAAGGGTCTGGCGCCGTCCAGGATGAAGAGGATATCGGTGGTGCCGCTGCCGGAATCACAGCTCCCCCGGATCTCCGAAAGCATCCGGATGCCGTTTGCCACGGAAAAACAGCGTTCCGATCCCGCGGGTGCCATGGCCAGCACTTTCCCGGAAGGAAAGCGGTCCAGCACGGTGCGCCGCATCCGCTCCATATCCTCCGGAGCCGTCACCAGGATGCAATCCTCCAGGATGGCGGACCGCTCCACGGCTTCCAGCGCGTATGCGATGAGCGGCTTTCCTCCCACCTCCATAAATTGTTTCGGAATCTCAGCTCCCATCCTGCTGCCCCGTCCGCCTGCCAGCAGGATCGCCGTACAATGCTTTTTCATGCGTTTTTCCCGGGGATAAACACCCCCTGCTTTTCACCGATCTTCAGTCCCGGCACTGCGTTCAGGTCCGTACCGGAGCGGTACCCCGCCCGGAATTCATAATAACCCGCCACACCGATCATGGCGGCATTGTCCGTGCAATAGACGGGGCTGGGATGGACAAAACGGATGCCCTCCCGGTCACAGGCTTCCTGCAGAGCGCTCCGGAGCCACGAATTGGAAGCAACCCCGCCTGCGATGGCAAAGGTCTTCACCCCCAGATCCCGGGCCGCCTCCACGGAATGCTCCGTCAACACATCCACCACCGCCTTCTGGAAGGATGCGGCCACGTCCGCCTGGGAGAAATCTTCTCCCTTCATGCGGCAGCCGTTTAAGTAGTTCAGCACAGCGGATTTGAGCCCGCTGAAGCTGAAATCGTAAGGGCTCCCCTCCACCTTTCCTCTGGGGAACTCGATGGCGTGAGAATCTCCCTCCCGGGCAGCCCTGTCGATCTTCGGTCCGCCGGGGTAGCCCAGGCCGATGGCTCTGGCCACCTTGTCAAAAGCCTCTCCCGCCGCATCGTCGTGGGTCCTGGCAATGATCTCGTAGGAGCCGTAGTCCCGGACCATCACCAGATGGGAATGGCCGCCGCTGGCCACCAGACACAGGAAGGGCGGCTCCAGATCCGGATGTTCTATATAGTTGGCACAGATATGTCCTTCGATGTGATGGACCCCCACCAGAGGCAGGTCCGAAGCGTAGGCAATGGCCTTGGCCTCCGCTACGCCCACGAGCAAAGCTCCCACCAGACCGGGCCCGTAGGTCACGGCGATGCCGTCCAGGTCGGACAATGTGATCTGCGCTTCCGCCAGCGCCTGGCGGATCACCTGATTGATCTTCTCGATGTGCTTTCTGGATGCGATCTCCGGCACCACGCCTCCGTAGAGGGTGTGAAGATCGATCTGGGAATAAATAACATTTGAGAGCACCTCTCTTCCGCCGCGCACCACGGAGGCGGCGGTTTCATCGCAGGAGCTCTCAATCCCCAGTACCAGTGCGTCTTTTTTCCATTCTGCTGTCATAACTACCTCAAAGCCCCACCGGGCTCATTGCTTCCTCTTATTATCCGCGGCTCGCGCCGGAAGCTGAAGCGGAAGGATCCGGGCCTGTTCCCGCCTAGTTTAACTTCTCATTCTCCTGTCCTTCCGGAATGCCGTCCCCATCCATGTCCACATTGGCTTCCAGATCCCAGCCGTAGATCTTCCAGCGCTTTGCATCATCCTTGCGCAGCAGAAATACCATACGCTGGGTGGTGCTCACGCCGTTGTCACTGATGGTATAGGCACAGAGAAGCCGTGCGAAGGAATAACCATCCCTGGTGTAATAGTCCACGTTGGTGCTGGAGGCAGTGCCGCTGCTGATGAGACGGCGGTTGGAGGATTTGTACTCTTCCACCTCTCTGCGCAGGAGGGTCAGGTGATTTCCCTGCTCGTTTTTCTCCAGGAGCTCTGCGTCGAAAAGGCTCCGCATCTTCAGCCCCAGCTCGTCGATTTCCTCCTCCTTCACCTCGCTGCCGTAAAGGCATTTCTGGATGTCATTGTAATAGATCATGACTTCCTTGGGGGTGGGCGGGTAATCATTGTTCAGGTCCCTGGCCAGCACCTTTTCGATGAGGGTCATTTTCCCCTCGGTGCTCCGGTCACGGTTTCTGCCGGACAGGAAGGCATAGTATCCCACCAGGGCCGCTACAAGGACGACTATGATGATTATGATCCGAACCTGTTTGCGATTCATCCTGACGTGGGATACTCCTTTCCGGAATTCTTTTCCGTATTTTGGGGCTGTTTGGGGCATTGCCGGGCAGCGCCCCGGCCGGCATGGACAGTCTGATTATTCTTCTTCGCTGAATTTCAGTTCGCAGCTCCTGCCGTCCTTGGGGATGACGGTGCGGGGGAAGATTTCCCGGACCGCCTTCAGGTACTGATCCGGTCTTCCCAGGGCAGGAGAAAAATGGGTGAGCCACAGCTCCGGTACCTCTGCCTGCGCGGCGATCCGGGCTGCTTCCTGCATGGTCATGTGCTTTTTCTGCTCCGCCTTTTCCTGCTCCGCGGGATCTCCGTACATGCCCTCCAGGATCAGGAGGTCGCTGCCGGCGGCATTTTCCGCGATACTGTCCGTGGGCCTGGTGTCGGTGCAATAGGTGACCTTCAGACCTTTCCTGGCCGGTCCCATGACCATATCCGGGGTAAAGGTGCGGTCGCCGTCCGTGATGATCTCGCCCTTCTGGAGGCGGTTCCAGTAGGGAAGAGGGATCTGTGCGGCTTTCGCTCTGTCTGCGTCAAACCTGCCTCTGCGGTCGATCTCCAGGCTGTATCCGTAGCACAGGACGCTGTGGCGGACTTTAAAGGCTTTCAGGCGAAAGCCCTTCATTTCAAAAGCCTGCACACTTTCCGCGATCTCGATGCATTGCACATCGAAGGGCAGCTCCGGTGCGATGACCCGTAGTCCTGACACCACGCGCCCCAGGCCCTTGGGGCCGATGAGGGTGAGAGGCTCCCTGCGCTCCGCATTTCCCATGTTCAGGAGCATCCCCGGCAGACCGCTGATGTGGTCCGCATGATAATGGGTAAAACAGATGACATCGATGTCGTGAGGGGACCATCCCTTTTCCCGCATGGCGATCTGGGTGCCCTCACCGCAGTCGATCAATATACTGCTGCCGTTGTACCGCAGCATCAGGGAAGTGAGCCACCGATAAGGCAGGGGCATCATACCTCCCGTTCCCAGCAGACAAATATCTAACACAGATTACCTCTTCCAATAGATCACGGCGTCCTCCGTCGGATCCTCATAAAATCCGGGGCGGATCCCTGCACTGACAAAGCCCGCTCCCTCATATAACGCGATGGCCGCTTCGTTGCTGACCCGCACCTCCAGCGTAAAGGCATCACACCCCAGTGCCGCGCCTTCCCGCAAAAGCTCCTCCATCAGCATCCGTCCGATGCCCTGCCGCCGGAAGGACTCATCCACCACCACATTGTCGATATAGCCCTCGCCGCAGACCATACGCATTCCCGCAGAGCCTGCGATGCGGCCGCCTGACTCCGCCACCAGATAGAGGGCGTCCGCTTCCTTCGTCATCCGCAGGAAGTCCCCGGCGCTCCAGGGCATACTGAAAGATCGGGCTTCGATCCGGGCTAACGCCTCTGCGTCCCGCTCCTCCAGGTGCCTTATGCTGATCTCCGAATGCGCATCATACTTCAAAATGTCCCGGTCCTTCTCTCTCAGCCTGACTCTTCCGCATGTAATCGGGTGCATGATCATCCGGGGAAATCCCCCGTCCCATGGCCAGATAGATCGCGCCAAGTGCCGCGATGCTGCCGGCCCTCTGTCTGTTCATATGGGCAGGTGCGTAGGTGTGAGGCACCGTCAGGGTGCTCTCCAGGATTTCCCGGCTCACCTCCGTGCCGTCCCCCAGCAGGATCACGGGTCTGCCCAGGGCATTCAGGTGCTCCGCCGCTTCCACGGCTGCAATGGCACCGCCGGGGATCACCGTCTCCAGGGTGATGCTCCCGTCCTCTCCCCGGGGAAAGGCGTAAGCGCCGGTGTAAACCTGGCTCCGCCGCGCATCCATCATGGGGCAGACGATGCCTTCCGCACCCCAGAGATTGTAGGCCAGCCCCTCCAGGGTCGGCACCTCCACCAGAGGCTTATCAATGGCCAGTCCCAGTCCTTTGGCGGTGGCTGAGCCGATCCGAAGTCCCGTAAAGGAACCCGGGCCCGATGCCACGGCGATGGCGTCCGCTTCAGAGGGCTTCACCCCCGCTTCCGCCAGCATCCGCTCCAGCTGCGGGAGCAGGGTCTGGGAATGGGTCTTTTTGCAATTGGTCATGCTCTCTCCCAGCAGCACGCCGTCCTCCCAAAGGGCGACGCCGGCCACCAGTCCGGAGCTCTCGATTCCGATGATCTTCATAGTATCCTCACGCCTCATCGATCTCGATGCGGCGGTAATCAAATCCCTTCTCCGGGTCCTTCAGGATGGTGATGCGGGTGGCCCCCTCCGGGATCAGCTCCCGGATCTGATCCGCCCATTCAATGAGACAGATACCGTCGCCGTAGAAGGCGTCTTCGTAGCCGATCTCCTCCATCTCGTCCGGATCCTCGATCCGATAGACGTCGTAGTGCCAGAGCTTCAAGCGTCCCTCGTCATAGCTTTGAAGGATGGTAAAGGTGGGACTGCTGACAGGCTCCGTGATGCCGAGACCGGCTGCCACCCCCTGGGCAAATACGGTCTTCCCCGTGCCCAGGTCCCCGTCCAGACAGATGACGGTGCCGGGAGCAGCCTCCCGTCCGATGCGCTCCGCCAGGGCCTTTGTCTCCGCGGCGGAATTGGTTTCCATGATCTTTTTCACATTTTCCTCCGTGATGAGAATCTGCGCGTGCGGATTCTCAGAATCGGATCTTCACCTTTTTGGGATCGACATGCTCCGAAATGAGGGCGATGACCGCCGTGGTCCTGTCCCCCATCTGGCTTCTCGGCAGGATGGATGCGTTCCCCGCCCCCGTATACAGGAAGAGAGAGCGCCCGCTGGAGGCCGCTTTCGTGACCTCGCTCCAGGAGGCGAAATTCTCCTGATCGCCCTGCCGCACGGTGATGCCGTCGTCATTCAGGAGATAGTGCAGCGGCGCCTTGAAGGCCTCTCCCAGCGTAAACCGTCTGGCACAGCTGATGTAGAGGTTCAAGGGCAGGTAAAAAAGGAGCATGGCCCCCACGATCGCCAGAAGCAGATACGGTTTGGTGATGCCATATACGATGCCCACGGCTCCCAGGGCCGAAGCGATGAGGGAGGTGGGTCTGGAATAGGCGTGTTTTAAGTTAAAATCGTACAGATCGGCTACGGATAAGGTAATGTCCAGTTCGATCACGGCTGCCTCCGAATGTGCATATTAAATCAATTTATTGTAGTTTATTTGGGGTAAAATTTCAAGCAGATACAAAATACGGGACGGGACTTGACGGATCTGTCAGGCGCCCCTATAATAGCCACCGTAACGATTACTTCAGGGTTGGGTGTGATTCCCTACTGGCGGTACAGTCCGCGAGCTCCGATACGGAGCAGATCCGGTGCGACTCCGGGACCAACAGTTAAAGTCTGGATGAAAGAAGGAGGTTTCTTTTTTATGTGCATTTCTGTTTCTGTTTTTGAGTCTTTTCGCAGCAATCTCGGTTTTGTTCTCAGCTTCCTGGCTATCGTGCTGATCCTCTTCGGACTGGCATATCTCCTGGAAAAAGTCGCCCGCAAAAACAATCCCGACAGTGAGCCCCTCTCCCCCACGCGCCGCATTGCCATGATCGGTATGTTTTCCGCCGTGGCCTTTATTCTGATGCTCTTTGAGGTGCCCCTGCCCTTCGCTCCGTCCTTTTACAAGCTGGACTTAAGCGAGCTGCCCATCCTCATCGGCGCTTTTGCCTTCGGCCCTTCCGCAGGTGTCATGATGGAGTTTATCAAGATCCTGCTGAAGCTGCTCTTCAAGGGGACCTCAACTGCCTTCGTGGGTGAGCTGGCCAATTTTGCCGTGGGATGCTCTCTGATCCTGCCCGCATCCGTCCTCTATTCCTTTAAGAAGACCAAGGGGCAGGCCCTGCTTTCCATGATTGTAGGAACACTGGTCCTTACGATTTTCGGTACATCTTTCAACGCCTTTTACCTGCTGCCCGCATTTGCGAAGCTCTACGGCATGCCGCTCGAAGCGCTGATCGGCATGGGTGAAGCCATCTTCCCCTCCATTTCCGGCAGCGTTTTCCGCTTCGTGGTCTACTGTGTGGCACCCTTAAACCTCATCAAGGGCACGGTGAATTCCGTCGTCACTCTGCTGGTGTACAAAAAGCTGAGTCCCATCCTCAAGTCTTCCCACGCTACGGCCGTGAAAAAAGGCTCTTCCGTTAACGGATAAGAGGGACTATAATCTCTTCAGACAGATCCGCGGACAAACGATCGATCCTGAAGTAAGTCCGCTCATTTTCATCTGAAGGGGGATAATTTCATATGAAGTGTCACAATTCCATCGCTATGGAAAATCATCACAAAATGAGCAGACCGGGGATACCCTTCGGTCTGCTTTTTGCGCTGTGCATGCTTGTTTTGGGCAGTGTTCCGGCAAGGGCCGCAGGACTGTCCCCGGAAGAACTTTCCGCTGCCGCCGGTCGCATTCCGGCAGACGGTCAGATCTATGAGATCTTCGTAAATGAGGACGATCTGCTGAATCCCACCGTCTCGGATCCGGTGCCCGTGGATGCCTCCGCACTTGAAGCGCGCTTCGGCCACTCCTTTACCGCCCTGGATCCCGGAAGCGAAGTGCAGGCGGATGTGGTAAAGAACTGCCGCCGTGCCATCATAAACGGTCTCATTGCCCGTCAGGAAGAGGTCGATGTCTCCGCCTTTCGCCTTTCCATCGAACAGGTGGGAGAGATCCTGGACGACATCGTTGACAATGAAGTACGGCTCTTCTGGTGGGATCACAGCATGTACAGCTACGGAGGCATGGGAAATACCTGCCAGTATGTAGCCAATCTGCAATACCTGGATCAGGCCACTACCGATGCATTGCGTGAAAATATCGCTCTGGCCCTCACCGAAAGTATCACGGAAGACATGACGGATCTGCAGAAGGCCATTTCCATCTATGAGTGGCTCTGCACCAATGTGGATTATGACTACACCTTGAAAGGACACCATACCTGGCACGCCCTCATCGACAGGTGCTGCGTCTGCCAGGGTTATGCGGAAGCCTACAGCCTCCTTTGCCGCTGGGTAGGCGTGGAGACCGGCTTTGCTTCCGGAGGCAACCATATGTGGAACTCCGTCAAGGTGAACGGCACCTGGTATGCGGTAGACTGCACCTGGGACGCGGACGACGGCACGATCCCCGGCGGTGTGGGCCACAAATACCTCCTGCGCAGCGACGCCTTCATGGCCACCCACAGACATTCATACGCCGGCTGGGACAATGAGTGCAATGACACCTCCTGGGACGGGGATACCAATTACTGGACCGACATCCAGAATAAGCACAGCACCTCCGCCCTCTTTCTCTTTGACGGCAGCGGCGCCTATTACCTGAAGTGGGCAGACGAAAATACCTGTAATGTCGTCTTCCGCAGCGAAGCCACAGGCGAAGAGCGCATCATCAAAGCGCTCACCGTGGCATCCGACGACTACGAAGCCGTCGCTACAGGCTATTTGTTCTACCAGGGCGTCAGTCTCACAAGAGTCGGGGACCTGCTGTTCTTTAACGACAACACTCATGTGTATTGCTATCAGCCCTCCACAGATACCTTAAGCACCTATTTTACCTATACAGATAAGGCTACCAACCTGAGTGCCATCTACGGCGTCAGGAACTACAAGGGATCTCTGCTCTACAGATACGGCGATCTGAAAGATCCCCAGACCGGCATTCGGATCATGGATGAAACCGGAGACCTGGATGAAGCCTCCGACTACTTTTACAATTTCGCGAGAAATAAAGGGGAAGGCACACTCCCCTATCCCGATGTGATCATCACCTGGGATGACATGGATGTGGATACGGGGGACGGTGACGTAAAGCGCTTTGTCACCAGACTCTACCGGATCTTCCTGGACCGCACCCCTTCTCAGGAGGAGGTGGCAGGCTGGAGCAGCCAGCTCACTGCCGGCACCATCGATGCAGGCGGGGCAGCCGCAGGCTTTATCTTCAGCCCCGAATTCATCGGGCGCAACCTGTGCAACGATCACTTCCTGGAGTATCTCTACCGCGGTCTTTTCGACCGGCCTGCGGATGAAACGGGATTTCAAGGCTGGCTCGATCTGATCGATTTGGGCTATTCCCGAGAGCGGGTGGTACAGGGGTTTCTTACCAGTCCCGAGTTTTTCAATCTGTGCGAATCCTTTGATGTCGTTCCCGGATCGGGGCTGGCCAATGTCCCTGCCTTCGGCACCATTCAGACCGCCCACTGCACCATTACCGGCTGCGGGAACGAAGCCCCCGTGGTAACCCTGGTGACGAGCCTGTATCGCACCACCCTGGGGAGATCTCCGGAAGCTTTTGAAGTGGAGTTCTGGACCGGGCATCTCTCCGCCCATGATGTCACGGGGCGGGTGCTGGTCAACAGCTTTATGAACGGTGAGGAATACCGGAATCTGGGCCGCTCCAACGAGGACTATGTCACCGATCTCTACGCTGCCATCTTTAACCGCGAGCCCGACGAGGAAGGGTACCGAGGCTGGGTGGACCACCTGAACCGCGGTGAGCTCACCAGAGAGATGGTATTAAACGGATTTACGGGTTCCCAGGAATTCCTGAACCAGTGCAATCATTCCGGCATCGAGGTAGGAAGGGAAATCTGACCGCACCCGCAATTCTTAAAAAACGCTGAAAAATAGCGCATTTGCTTGTGTTTTTTCGCCGGGAGATGCTATATTTAGTGTGTATCGGTAGATCAAAAAGGAAGTAATGCAATGGATACATCAAACATGCAGCCCGTGCAGGTCCGCAGAAGGCCGGGAGAGCAGCTTGCAACTGCCTCTCTCATCTTCGGTGTCCTCTCGGTACTGCTTATCATCACCGGGTTTTTCGGGATCGCCGCCGGGGCCCTGGGACTCCTCTTCGGATTCCTGAGCCTGCGGAATGGGCAGGAGCCTACCTCCCTGCAAAGGGCAGGACTCATCAGTTCCGGCATCGGCTTCGGCCTCAGTCTCCTGCTGATCATGTATTCCGTATATCTGGTACTGAATGACCCGACGATCCTGGAGAGCGTGAACCAGATGTACAATGCCCTCTACGGAACGAGTGACGACTGGAACACTTACCTGCAGATGCTGCAGGACATGAGCAAGTAGCGAGAGAAAGGAGCGGCCTATGAACATATCCGCAGGGTATACCGGGATCAACGGAAGCCTCTATGCGAACTATGCGCGCAGCTCCTCCCTTATGAGTGGACGGGTCCCCTCCTCCCGGGAGCAGGATCCGGAAGCGCAGAAAAAAGAGCAGCTGAAGGAATCCGTGGAATGGCGTCCCATGACGCCGCAGGAGAAAAAAGAACGGGACGAAGAGCTGGTGAAGATGGGGCTGAAGGAGAAGGAGTACGATCCTCACGACCCCTCCTGCGAATGTGAGACCTGTAAGAACCGGAAGTATCAGGACGGTTCCGATGAGATGGTCTCCTTCAAGGCAGCGGCCCACATTTCCCCCAATGCAGCAGCGACTCGCGTGAGAGCCCACGAGCAGGAGCACGTGGCAAACGCTTACGATAAGGCAGCCATGAAGGGCGGAAAAGTGATCCAGGCTTCCGTCTCCATTCATACCGCCGTCTGTCCGGAGTGCGGACGCACCTATGTCAGCGGCGGCACCACCCACACACAGATCAAGTATTATAATGAGGAGAACCCCTACCAGAAGGATCTGAAGGCGCAGCATTACGATAAACTGGCCGGGGCTAATTTGGACTATGCAGTATGAGTATCGGACCGTTTCCGTATTGAAGGATGCGGCCAGAGGAAGCTTAATGGGCAATTACGGCAGAGCGATCGGCATCACTCTCTCGCAATTGCTCTTTCCTTATTTTGCCAACTTCATCGGCGCAGAGCTGGAGTATTCCCTGCGGGGGATGCTGACCCGCTCCGGAAAGACACTGTCCGTGACAGCAGACCTGGCGCTGACGGGAGCAGGATATCTCCTGACCTCCTTCCTGCTGGTCATCGCAAGCGTCTGCATGGCGGGGGTGGCCCTCTTCTATCTGAATCTCATGACAGGGCACCGGCCCCAGATCTCGGATTTCTATTACGGATTCCAGACCCGCTTCGGTGACTTCCTGGCCATCGCCGCAGCGCTGGAGGTGCCTGCCCTGGTGGCGACACTTCCCTACTACATCTGCTTTTATATGGTGCAGTCCATGGGCGCATCCTTTGACACCTGGATACTGGTGGCACTCTTCGCTCTGGGACTCCTGGTGCGGCTGTTGATGGCGCTCCTCATTGGACCCGCCTTCTATCTGGCGCTGGACTTCCCGGATCTGACACCGGCCCAGGTATTGAAACGCACCTTCCTGAAGCTGAAGGGAAGCCGCCTGCGGCTCTTAAAGCTCATGCTCAGCTTTCTGCCCATGATGGTGCTGGGTGCCTGCAGTTTCGGCATCGGCCTGCTCTGGGTGGAGGTCTACTACCGCACGGCCCTCACCGGATTCTACCTGGATCTCATGAACCCCAAGGTGATCTCCGGAACCTTCGACAGAACCGTTTGATTCCATAGTAAAAGGAGCCTCCGGGCTCCTTTTACTATGGAATCAAAAAGAGGCTCCCCTGAGCCTCTTTTTCATATCCTGTAAGATCAATCCTCATCGTCTCCGCCGACTTCGGCACCGCCGGTGCTCTTCCATTTCAGATAGCCGATGATGAAGGGATCCAGCTTGCCGTCCAGAACGCCGGAAGCATCGCTGCTCTCCACGCCGGTCCTGCGGTCCTTTACCATGGTATAGGGCTGGAGGACATAGGAACGGATCTGGTTGCCCCATGCGATATCCCGGACCTCGCCGCGGATATCGGAAAGCTTCTCCGCGTTGGCTGCCCGCTTCAGCTCCAGGAGCTTAAACTTCAGCATCTGCATGGCCTTGTCCTTATTCTGGAACTGGCTGCGCTCATTCTGACAGGTCACCACCGTGCCGGTGGGAATGTGGGTGATACGGATGGCGGAGGAGGTCTTGTTGATGTGCTGACCGCCGGCACCGCTGCTTCGATAGGTATCGATCCGCAGATCCTTCTCGTCGATATCGATGTCCAGGTCCTCTGCCAGATCCGGCATCACATCCAGGCTCACGAAGGAGGTCTGGCGCTTTGCCTGGGCGTTGAAAGGGGAAATGCGCACCAGACGATGAACACCCTTCTCGGAACGCAGATACCCGTATGCATTCTCGCCGTTTACCTGGAAGGTCACGGACTTGATGCCCGCTTCGTCTCCCTCCAGCATATCCAGCACCTCCACGGAAAATCCCTTGCGCTCTGCCCAACGGGTGTACATACGATACAGCATGCTGCACCAGTCGCAGCTCTCCGTGCCGCCGGCTCCCGCATTCAGCTCCAGAATGGCATTGTTGTTGTCATATTCCTCGGAGAGGAGGGTGGACACACGGAGCTCTTCATATTCCTCGATGAATTCATCCAGCTCGGAACGGACCTCCGCCACCATATCCGGATCCTCATCCTCGTTCCCCAGCTCGATCAGGGTGAGGATGTCGTCAAACTGGGTCTCCAGCTTGGCGAAGCCATCGGTGGTGGATTTTAAAACCTTCAGATCCTTCATCTTCGCATTGGCTCTGTCGGGATCGTCCCAGAAGCCGGGGGCTTCCATCTCCCGCTCCAGCTCCTCGAGGCGTCTTTTTTTGTTGTCCAGATCCAGGGACTCACCCACCTCCTTCAAGGGGGCCTGGTAGGTCAGGATCTCTGTTTTCATCTGATCTAATTCTATCAAAATAGCCTACTTTCTTACCATACCGTGGCAGTTCTTATACTTCTTGCCGCTGCCGCAGGGACAGGGATCGTTGGGATAGACCTTGGCGGCAGCCCGCTTCTTGGGTGCAGCCACTGCAGTGTCGTCCTTGTTGGTGCCGGTGACCTTGGCCACCTGCTCACGCTCCACCTTCTGCTCCACCTTGATGTGCATCAGCATGCGGACCGTCTCCTCACGGATATTCTGCGTCATCTGATCGAACATCTCGTAGCCCTGCATCTTGTACTCCACCAGGGGATCTCTCTGGCCGTATGCCTGCAGGCCTGCGCCCTGACGGAGGATCTCCATGTCGTCGATGTGGGTCATCCACTTCCGGTCGATGACCTTCAGCAGGATGACACGCTCCACCTCACGGATCTGCTCTGGCTCGGGGAATTCCGCCTCCTTCGCCTCATAGAGGTGCACGGCCTCTTCCTTCAGCTGCTGCTTTAAGCTGCTCTTCTTTGCCTTCTTCACCCGCTCTGCGCTTAAGGGTGCCAGCGGAATGGTGGGCAGGAGCAGGCTGTTGATCTCGGTGAAATCCCACTCCTCGATGGGCAGATCATCGTTGATGCAGATGTCTACCGCATTTTCGGTGATATCGGTGATCATCTTATAGATGTAGTCTCTCATGGACTCGCCATCCAGCACCTTGCGGCGCTCCTCGTAGATGATCTCGCGCTGCTCGCTCATGACTCTGTCGTAGTCCAGCAGGTTCTTACGGATACCGAAGTTGTTGGCCTCGATCTTCTTCTGGGCGGACTCGATGGCTCCGCTCAGCGCGCTGGCGGAGATCTCCTGTCCCTCAGGGATCTTCATGGCGTTGAAGGCACCGATCAGACGCTCGGAACCGAAGAGTCTCATCAGGTCATCTTCCAGGGAGATGTAGAAACGGGACTCACCGGGATCTCCCTGACGTCCGGAACGACCGCGGAGCTGATTGTCGATGCGGCGGGACTCGTGGCGCTCGGTACCGATGATCATGAGACCGCCGGCGGCTCTCGCCTCCTCATCCAGCTTGATATCCGTACCACGGCCTGCCATGTTGGTGGCGATGGTGACGGCGCCGTGCTGTCCGGCCTGTGCCACGATCTCGGCCTCCATCTCATGGAACTTCGCGTTCAGCACGTTGTGCTGGATCCCCCGCTTGGAAAGCATGCGGCTGATCTCCTCGGAAGCGTCGATGTTGATGGTACCCACCAGCACGGGCTGTCCCTTGGCGTGAGCGGTTTCCACCGCTTCCATGATGGCTGCCAGCTTTTCTTTTTTCGTCTTGTAGACCGCATCCTGATGATCGATACGGATGACGGGTCTGTGGGTGGGCACGGCAATGACATCCATGCCGTAGATCTCGCGGAACTCGTTCTCCTCGGTGAGGGCGGTACCGGTCATGCCACACTTTTTGTCGAAAAGGTTGAAGAAGTTCTGGAAGGTGATGGTGGCCAGGGTCTTGCTCTCCCGCTTCACCTCCACGCCTTCCTTCGCCTCGATGGCCTGGTGCAGACCGTCGGAATAGCGGCGGCCCGGCATGATACGGCCGGTGAACTCATCCACGATGAGGATCTGGTTGTCCTTCACCACATAATCCTGATCACGGAACATCAGGTTGTGGGCGCGGAGCGCCAGAATGATATTGTGCTGGAATTCGGTATTCTCCGGATCCGCCAGGTTGTCCAGATGGAAGAACTGCTCCACCCTTGCGATTCCCTGTGCGGTGAGGTTGACGATCTTGTCCTTCTCGTTGACGACAAAGTCCCCGTCCTCCTCCTGGGTAACGCCCATGATGGCGTCCATCTTGCTCAGCTCCTGCACGTCCTTACCGCGCTTGAGCTGGCGGGCCAGCATGTCGCACATCTTGTACAGGGAGGTGGATTTACCGCTCTGTCCGGAAATGATGAGGGGCGTCCGGGCCTCGTCGATGAGGACGGAGTCCACCTCGTCGATGATGCAGTAATGCAGGTCCCGATGCACCAGCTGCTTTTTGTAAATGGCCATGTTGTCCCGGAGGTAGTCGAAGCCCAGCTCGTTGTTGGTCACATAGGTGATATCACAGCCGTAGGCTTCCTGGCGCTCCTCGGGGTTCATGGAGTTCAGGACCACGCCCACGGTCAGCCCCAGGAACTCGTGGATCTTACCCATCCACTCCGCGTCACGCTTTGCCAGGTAATCATTGACCGTGACGATATGCACGCCCTTGCCCTCCAGGGCATTGAGGTAGGCGGGGCAGGTAGACACCAGGGTCTTACCTTCACCGGTACGCATCTCGGAGATGCGGCCCTGATGCAGGATGATACCGCCGATGAGCTGCTCTCTGAAGTGCTCGAGACCGGTGACTCTTCTGGAAGCCTCGCGCACGGTAGCAAAAGCATCAGGCAGGATGTCGTCCAGGGTCTCACCGTTTTCCAGACGGGTCTTGAACTCGCCGGTGCGGGCCCGGAGCTGCTCGTCGCTGAGCGCCATCATCTCGTCGCGCATGGCATCGATCTTATCCACGATGGGGATGATCCTTTTTAATTCTCTCTGGCTGTGCGTGCCAAAGACTTTATCAATAATCTTCATGTCTGTGCCTTTCAAGATCAGATTTGCATCCGATTGTTCATCTTCAACCTTGTCATTTTAGCAAAAAAAGGCCTTCCTTTCAATGGCAAGGGGGAAGTTTTCACACCTTTTCAAAACAGGGGATAAATGGTATGATTGCGTTATGAAAAAACTACCTACTTCTCAACTGACTCCGGGCATGACCGTAGGATCCGACGTGCAATCCTACGATGACCGGACTGTCCTCGCCAAGGGTACCGTACTGACGGACACGCTCATCACGCGTCTGGAGCTGTACGGTATTTTGAACGTTTACATAGACGACTCGGTGCAGGTCCAGCCCACTGCCGAAGTCACGGCACCCCTTCCCGCGGGAGCGGCTAATCCTCTCACGGAAGAGGTGAAGGACAAGGTGGAGCAGGTGGCTGCGGATGCAGGCATCCCGCAGGACGACGGCCTCTCCTATTTCGACCGGGTCCGTTCCTCGGAAGAGTTCAGGGAATTCGAAGAGGATTACAACAGGCAGAAGGACTCTCTGGCTTTCTCCTTAAACGAGATGGTGGAGAAAAATATCAAGATCGACGCCCAGCTGGTGATCGAAGGCCCTCTGGAGATGATCAAGCGGGCAGGCTCCCGGTCCAACATCATGGATATGCTCCATCTCATGCGGAGCTTCGATGATGCCACCTTCGCCCACTGCATGAACGTGGCACTGCTGAATTACGTCCTGGCAGGATGGATGGGCTGGGATGAGGGACGGCAGACCCTGGCCCTCGCCTGCGGTCTCTTCCACGATGTGGGCAAGCTGAAGATCCCCAAGAACGTGCTGTTAAAGCCCTCCCGCTTAAACGAAAGCGAATTCGCCACCGTCAAGAAGCATTCCATCTTCGGCTTCGAGCTGTTAAAACAGCAAAATGTGGGCGACGCGGTCCGGAACGCCTCTCTCATGCACCATGAGCGCTACGACGGCTCCGGCTACCCCCTGCACCTGAAGGGGGCGCAGATCGATCCTTACGCCCGCCTCACCGCCGTCACGGATGTGTACGATGCCATGACCAGCGCCAGATGCTACCGCGGGCCCTTGTGTCCCTTCCGCGTGGTAGAGCTCTTCGAGGAGGAGGGACTGGAAAAATACGACCCCGACATGGTCCTCACCTTCCTGAAGAATGTGGCCAACACCTATCTCCAGACCAGATGCCGCCTCAGCGACGGCCGCGTAGGTACCATCGTCATGAACAATCCCATGTACCTGTCCAAGCCCGTCATCGACCTGGGCGGAAGCTTCCTGGATCTGTCCAAAAATCCCCACCTGTCCATCGAGCAGCTGCTGTAACCGGGCAGGCGGAAGATCAAACGAAAAACACAGCAAAAAACCCGAGGAGAGATCCCCGGGTTTTTTGCCGTTCACAAAAGGATTCCAAAGGAGGGAAAGTAATGAAAACCACTATAAACTGTCATAAATCTTACGGATATGAGCCGCACACTGCAGTGCGTTTTCCGGGCAGGTATTCTCCAGCGTTGCATGAATGAAAGGCTTGCGCTCCTTTGCAAAGCGCAGCACCTGCGTATAATCCATCTCGCCCAGACCACAGCCCACGCTCTTTAATTCCGTCTCGCCCACCTGAAAATCCTTCAGATGGATCATGGCGATATCCTTCCCCAAAAGGTCGATGGTCTCTGCAAAGATCTCTTCCCGACGCCCGAAGTTCTCCCTGTCCAGGAGATTCACAGGGTCAAAGATGATCTGCAGATTGGGGGATTCGATCTCGTCCAGCACCTGTCTGGCCCTCCGGGGGCCCCAGACGATATGCTTCGCCACGGGCTCGATGGCCAGGATCACGCCGAAGCGCTCTGCAGCCGCCACCACGGGGCGGAGATTCGTGATAAAGGTCTGCAGCGCTTCCTCCGAGCGGCACTCGGGGCAGGACCGATATTCCGCATTGGGCGCACCGGTCTCGGTCCCCACCACACCCGCTCCCAGGAGGGATGCAAAGCGCAGATGGGCGATGTACTTATCCGTGATCTTCAACAGTTCCGCCGGATCCGGGTGGGCCAGGTTGAGGTAACATCCCAGCACTGCGATGTCCACCTGATTTTTTGCAAAAATATTCCGCAGGTAAGCAGCATACCCCGGCGTCAGGGACTCGGGGGCCGCAGGGAGCATGTTCCCATCCGCGTCCTTCATCTTCGAAAGGGCCAGATGTCCACAGGCAAATCCCAGGGCATGCACTCTTGCAATCCGCTCTTCAAAGGGAAGGGCCTGCGTATCGTGTAAACGGATTCCTAATTGCATAGCATTCTCCCTGTACTACAGCGTCACGCCCTGCTTAAAGATGGCCAGGTCATGATATCCTGCGATCTCGCTTTTCACCTTCCGTCCGGAAGCGGTCTCCAGCACCAGATCGAAGAGCTTTTTCGTCTCCTCCTCCCAGGTGCTGCCCTCTTCTGCCAGGACACCGGCGTTAAAGTCGATCCAGCCGGATTTCTTCGTGGCCAGAGGCGTATTGGTGGAGATCTTCATGGTGGGCACCGGCGCCGCAAAGGGGGTGCCGCGTCCCGTGGTAAAGAGGATGATCTGGGCACCTGCCGCAGCCAGGGCGGTGGCAGCCACCAGGTCGTTGCCGGGAGCGCTCAGGAGATTCAGCCCCTTGTTGCAGACCTTCTCGCCGTAGGAAAGGACCCCGTGAACCGGCGCGGAACCGGACTTCTGGGTACAGCCCAGGGACTTGTCCTCCAGGGTGGAGATGCCGCCCTTCTTGTTACCGGGGGAGGGGTTCTCGTAAATGGTCTGATGGTTGGAGGTAAAGTAATTCTTAAAATCGTTGATGAGGCAGACCGTGTCGTCAAAGAGTTCTTTCGTGGCGCAGCGGTTCATCAGGATGGTCTCCGCTCCGAACATTTCCGGCACCTCTGTCAGAATGGTGGTGCCGCCCTTGGAGATCAGCAGATCCGAGAATCTGCCCACCAGCGGATTGGCGGTGATGCCGGAGAGGCCGTCGGATCCGCCGCATTTCATGCCGATGATGAGGCGGTCCGCGCTGACGGGCTCACGCCGGAAGGTCGCAGCCTGCTCCGCCAGTTCCTTTACCAGCGCAAGGGAGTCCGACACTTCGTCCTCATGCTCCTGCGCTACCAGGAAGCGGACCCTGGACTCGTCATAGTCTCCCAGGTAGGATTTCAGCACATCGATGTTGCTGTTCTCACACCCCAGCCCCAGCACCAGGACGCCGCCCGCATTGGGATGGGTGATGAGATCCGCCAGAATGGTGCGGGTATGCTCCTGATCGTCTCCCATCTGGGAGCAGCCGTAGGGGTGGGTAAAGGCAAAGACCTCCGAATCTCCGGAGGCGTACTCTGCCCCCATCCGGGCAATGGCGGTGGCCACATTGTTCATGCATCCAACGGTGGGCACGATCCAGAT